>JACRCO010000037.1 GCA_016218975.1 Deltaproteobacteria bacterium | reverse complement strand
GCCTTCGCATCGGAAAAAACGTGGGGGTGCCTCCGGATCATTTTCCGGGAAATGGAGGATATGACGTCCGAGATGTCGAACTCCCCGTGCTCCCTCGCGATCTGCGCGTGGAACAGTATCTGGATCAGCAGGTCGCCAAGTTCTTCGCATAAAAGTTCCGGTTTTTTCCTGGCGATGGCGTCCAGGACCTCGTGCGCTTCTTCCAGCAGGTACTGGCGAAGGGAGGAATGTGATTGGGCGCGGTCCCATTCGCACCCGCCTTCGGCGCGAAGGCGCTCCATTATTCCTGCGAGTTTGCCGAAATCGTCCATGGCGGATTTTTCCACGAGTAATGATAACATAAGGGATTAATGACCCGTCGGTTTCTCATCTCCTGCGGCTGTCTGAGCCTGGTCACGATCTTCCTTGCGTTTCCCCTTGCGATGCCCGGTTTGTCGGCGGCGTCCGTGGGGAAGGATTTCCTTTCGGGATATCCGGCCCCCGTCCGGTCCCAGGCTGAAAGGGTGGGGGCGGTCGCGCGCGCCGGCAGGGAGGCGGAACTCGCGAAGGAAGTCCGCCTGTTGCGGGTACGGATGCACGAAACCGGCATCCTCTCCATCAACGCTTTCCCCGACCTCGTCTTCGAGCGCGCCGTGCGGGAGGGGTGGAAGAAGGATGCCGCGCCGGTTCTCCGGATACTGCGGGAGGTTTCCCCGTTTTCCGTGCCGATGTGGGCCTGGCTTGCGAAGGAGGACATTATCTCCGGGCGGTTGCAGGAGTTCCTGCAGGACCTTGAGGGGATGGCGGGCGCCACGCGCCGGTTCGGGCCCGCGCTCCTCGGTTATGCTTCCTGGCTTTTCACTTTCATGACCGCCGCCGGTTGCTGGTTCGCCTTGTGGGGGTCGTCGATACTGTTCCTTCGCGCGCGGCCGTCGCTGGAAGGGGACCTGCTGCGCGCGCTCGATATCCCCTACCGTGAAAGCGTCGCCCCGGTCCTGCTCGCGTTGATTTTCCTGCTGCCCGTTGCGGCGGGATTCGGACTGGCGGTGGCGGCCTGCATCTGGCTCCTTCTCTCGGTCGCCTACCTGCGGAGAGGGGAACTCGTTCTTTTGACGGCGGTGGTGCTTGTCCTCGTCGGTCTTGTGCTGGCAGGAGGCATTCTCCATTCCCTTCGGACATTCGGAGACGAGGCCCGCGTCGGATGGCTCGGCGGGGAGGGGAATCTGTCATTTGCGCGCAGCAACAAGGGGAGCGCAGCGGGGATGGTTTTTCTTCCGGGAGGGACGTTCTCCTGGATGCAGAGGTTCGAAAGGGCCCGTTTGGAGATGCAGTCGGGGGATCCCGCGGCGGCGGAAAAACGGTGGAATTCGCTTATCGATGACGGAAGGGATCTGCAGGAGGTGGTGAACAACCGCGGAGTCGCGCGCGCGCAGATGGGTAAGGTCAGGGAGGCCCTGGACGATTTCGAATCCGCCGCCGTGAAGCACCCCGGGGACCCGTCCGCGCTGTGGAACGCCTACCAGGCGCACCTGCAACTCTTCAACCTCGACCGGGCCCGCCTAATACAGCCGGAAGCGTGGGACCGCATCCAGAGGCTGCCGCCGTTCTTCCACAGGCCCGCCGACATGGAACAGGGAGAATGGATCGCTTCGCCGCTTCCCGTCCGCGAAATCTGGAAAGTCGTATTCCGGCTCAGGGAAGACTGGATCCGCGATGCGGGGGAAAGCGATATGTTCCTCTCGTTCTTCCGCCCGTTGTCGGCGTCGGGCGCGGTGGTGTTCCTCGCGGCCGTCCTTCTTTTCTCGAGCGCATGGAATCTGCTGTCACGCAAGCTGTGGGTCCATTCGACCTGCCGTTCGTGCGGCAGCAGGTCGCTCGTGGTGCGAAGCCGCGAAGCATCCGATCTCTGCGGGCCCTGCAGGGTGAACCTGGGGGGAGGCATCAGGATGGGAAAAGAGCGGACCAGGAGGGTCCAGGGGATAGTGCTGCACAGGAGGTACGTGCGGCTGGCCTCCCTTGCAGTGCCGGGTGCGGGCGCGCTCTGGTCGGGGAAAGAGATCCGCGTGCTGGTTTTCGGAATGATGTTTTCCACGGCTCTCGCCGCCGTCACCTGCTCGCTGGGGGGATTGCGCGCGGGCGGACCGCTGGTCGCCGATCTGCAGCGGACCGTGTCGGTCTGGGGGGTGGTCGCAACCGCCGTTCTTTGGGCGGGGGGTGCGGTGTGGGGAATCCGATCCTTCACGATACTGCAGCAGAACCGAAACGTCGCGGGAGAGCGGTGACGGGCCATGCAGGGTAAACTCGGCGATTTCAGCATTCCGGACATCTTCCAGCTGATCTCCAACCAGGGGAAAAGCGGCTCGCTCACCATCAGGGGCGGCGAGCGGGATTCGGTCTTCCTCTTCTCCGAAGGCCTGATAGTCGATGTACAGCCCGACCGCCGCGTCCCCTCCGGGATGCTGGGGACGATGCTGGTCGATGCGGGGCTGATCACCGCCCAGCAGTTGCGCAAGATCCTGATGACGCAGGAAAAGGGGGGGAAGAAGCTGGGCGAGGCCCTGGTGGAGAGGGAAATTATCTCCGGCGAGACGCTCGCCCGGTACCTTTCGCTCCAGATCAAGGAGAGCCTGTTCGACGTCCTGCGGCTGAAAGACGGGGAATACAGGTTCGAGAGCTTCGCGGTGCGTCCTCCCGCGTGGATGTCCAGCCCGGTCCGCGCCGACGTGCTGATGCTCGAGGGGATGCAGTACCTCGACGAATACCCGATCTACAGGGAGAAGTTCCCGCCCGGCGATTTCCGGGCGGCGCGGAAGGAAGGTGAAAAAGTCGACACGTCAGCCCTGTCCGAGGAGGAGCGCCGCATATGGAAAGGGCTGGAATTTTCCGCGGAGCCCCAACGTATCTTCCGCAAGGCGTGCCTGACATGGTTCGAGGGGGTAAAGGCGTTGTGGTCGCTTCTGGACCGCGGCCTGGTCGAGGTCTCGGCGCCGGAGGAGAAGAGGGACGATCCCGAACAGCTCTTCCGCGAGGAGAGGGCCCGGATCCGGAACATCGGATACCTCAGGGCCGCCGCATGGTTCGGCGTCGCCGCTTACATGGGGGCATGGGTTTACCGGCTTCTCCTCGCACCGGGCTCCACGAGCTCGTTCGCGATGTGGGTGAGGTTCTTCTAAAGGAGGTCGCGCGGTAGGAAAATGGAAGCTGTGGAACGCAGGGAGGAAACGCTCCGTTTCGACGACACCGGCACGCTCCCCGAGCTGTTCGGGCGGCACGACGACCACCTGAAGATCGTGGAGCGCGCGCTGGGGGTCGCCATACGCCCCAAGGGCAACGAAGCTTTCGTGTCAGGGGATCCGCTCCAGGTAGAGTTGGCGGCCAAGGTGCTCGACGGGCTGTACCGCGTGCTGCGAAAGGGGATACCGATCACGTCGAACGACGTCGCCTCCGCGGTGAGGATCGTCTCGTCCGACAGGAACGCGGATGTCGCCACCGTGTTCCAGGACGTCGTGTTCATGTCTTCCCGCAGCAAGATCATCACTCCCAAGAGCGTCGCGCAGAAGATGTACCTCGACGCGATCCGGGAGTCCGACATCGTCTTCGGCGTCGGCCCGGCGGGGACGGGGAAAACGTTCCTGGCGATGGCGATGGCGGTCGGATACCTCGTCCGCAAGGAGGTGAAGCGGATCATCCTCGCGCGCCCGGCCGTCGAAGCGGGCGAGAAGCTGGGCTTCCTCCCCGGCGACATGGCCGAGAAGGTCAATCCGTACCTGCGCCCCCTGCACGACGCGCTTTACACGATGCTGGAGTACGAGCAGGCGGCGAAGATGATGGAGCGCGGAACGATAGAGGTTGCGCCCCTCGCCTTCATGCGCGGCCGGACGCTGAACGACTCGTTCGTCGTGCTCGACGAGGCGCAGAACACGACCTCGGAGCAAATGAAGATGTTCCTCACGAGGATCGGTTTCGGCTCCAAGGCGGTCATAACGGGAGACATCACGCAGACCGACCTTCCCTCGGGTCGGGTCTCCGGCCTGAACGAGGCGATCGATATACTCGCGGGAGTGGACGGTATCCGGTTCTGCCGGTTCACGGAGATCGACGTCGTGCGCCATCCCATCGTGCAGGAAATCATCAAGGCCTATGAACGATACGAAAAACGGTGACAGGAACAACAGGGACCGCGAGGCCGGCGAGGCGCGGCGGGGGATTCCGTTCAGGGAGAGCGTGATCGGCCTTCTCTCCGCGGCGGTGTTCGTGGCGCTCTTCTATCTCTGGGGATCGGAGATCTTCCCCCGGTCCGCCGGGCGAATGGGAGGCCTCTTCCCCCTCGCGGGCGCGGTGGCGCTGACGCTCGCGGTCGCCCTGTTCCTTTCCGAATGGTTCGGCTTCGCGGGCAGGGAAGTGCGCAAGGTCCGGCTGGCCGCGAGGGATTTCCTCTTCCTATGCTCCCTGTCGCTGATCCTGCTGTTTCTTGCGAAGGCCGTAGTCGAGGTGCTTCCGTCGATACCCTCGTGGAGCGGCGTGGTGCCCGCGCGCCTGTACGTCTACCTGATTCCCCTGCCCGCCTTCGCCATGATCGTGCGCGTCCTCCTGAACTCCGAAGTCGCCATACTGTTCACCGTCGCGGCTTCCGTCCTTTCCGCAGCCGCGGCATCCGGGCGATGGCCCGCGCTGCTTTTCCTGCTGCTGTCGGGCACGGCGTGCGCTGCACGGTCGGGACGGATACAGGACAGGTACCGGATGCTCCTGGCGGGCATCATGGCGGCGCCGATCTGCGCGCTGGGGGCGATCGCCCTGGAATTGGCGCTCCATGGGACGTCCGGAATCTGGTGGGCGGGATTGTTCGCCGCGGTCAACGTCCTGGCCGCCGGCCCGATAACGCTGGCCCTCCTGCCGCTGGCCGAATACGCATTTGGATACGCGAGCGACATCCGGCTGATGGAGCTGGCGGGCACGGGGCATCCGCTCCTCAGGCGCCTGATGCTCGAAGCTCCGGGAACGTTCCACCACAGCGTCGTCGTGGGCACGCTCGCAGAGGCGGGCGCGACGGCCATCCACGCCAACCCGCTGCTTTGCCGGGTCGCCGCCCTGTTCCACGACGTGGGGAAGGTGGCCAAGCCGCAGTACTACTCCGAAAACCAGGCGGGCGTCGAAAACGTCCACGATATCCTGTCTACGGGCATGAGCCGGGTCGTCATTCTGTCCCACGTCAAGGAAGGCTTGCGGCTCGCGAAGGAATACCGGCTGGGAGACCGTGTCGCGGAAATCATCGCCCAGCACCACGGGACCAGCTACCTGTACTACTTCCTCGACAAGGCGCAGGCCGATATCCAGGAACGCCGCTCCTCCGAAGAGATGTTCAGGTATCCGGGGCCACGCCCGCGGAGCCGCGAGGCGGCGATCATCATGCTGGCGGATTCCGTCGAGGCGACCGCACGGAGCCTGAAGGACCCCACGAAGGCGGAGCTCGACGAGATCGTCGACCGGATCGTCGACCGCGCCTACCTTGACGGCCAGCTCAACGATTGCGATATGACGCTTCGCGATCTCCATGCAGTATGCGAGGCCTTTAAAAATGTTCTCTCGGCCGTGCTGCATGCCCGGGTCGATTACCCGGAGAGCGGCAAGGGCCCTCCCGTCGGATGACGCGGTACGGCGTCAGTATCCGGCAGCATCCGAGACCCGCGCCCTTCGATGGAGCGAAGCTGCGCGCGCTGGTGCGCAATGCGCTCGCCCTTCTCGAACCCGATGCGGCGGACCTGAGGATTCTCGTTGTGGACGACGCCGAAATGACGGAATGGAACCGCCGGTTCCTCGGCCGCCCCCGTACCACCAACGTCATCTCCTTTCCGGACGGGGATGCCCCGGGCCTTGCGGGGGACATCCTGATCTCCGCGCCGACCTGTCTCCGGCAGACGTCCGGATGGCCGGGGTCGTCCGAGGAGAGGGTCCTGTTTTTCATCATCCACGGAATCCTGCACCTGTCGGGCCACGACCATGAACTTGGCGCGACCGAAGCGAGGCGGATGCGCTCGGCGGAGATGAAGCTGTATCGTTCGGCGTTGGGAAAGGTGCGCAGTTGAAAATCCCGGCCCGGGCGGTTCCATGGGCGCACGGCGCCCTGTTCGCGGTCCTCTATGCGTCGGGCACGCCGGGATACGACGTCCCGCTGCTTCCGTTCGTCTGCTGGCTTCCGTTCTTTACGTTGATGAAGTCGGCGCGGGATTCCCGGAATGCGGCGTGGCGGGGGTTTCTCGCGGGCATCGGTACGAACCTCCTGCTGTTCTACTGGATCGCATACACGGTAGCCGTCCCCGGAAGGATCGGATGGCCCGCCGGGTGCCTGGCGGCTTTGCTGGTCGCCGCCTACATGGGGAGCTATTTTTCCGCCGCCGGATTCATCGTCTTCCGCCTGGGCAAGAGATTCGGAAGCGCCGGCTTGTTCGCGTTCCCCTGCGCCTGGACCGGCCTGGAATACGCGCGGTCGGTCCTCTTCACGGGAAGCCCCTGGATGCTGTTCGGATACAGCCTGACGCAAAGCGCGGTCCTGATGCAGGCGGCCGACCTTGCAGGCGTATTCGGACTGGGATTCCTGCTGACGCTTGCCAACGTATGCCTGTTTCGGGCCGGAGAGATATTATCCGCGGGGGAGAGGCGCCGCGCGGCGATGCACGCGGCCGGCGCGATCGCCGTCCTGGTATTTTTCCTTGCGTATGGATCCTGGCGCATCTCGGAGTGGAGCAGGCGCCCCGACGGCCCGGGCCTGCGCATCGCGATCGCGCAGGGGGGCATCGACCAGTCGGTAAAGTGGGAGACCGCCTACCAAAACAAAACGTTGGAAATCTACGGGCGGCTGACGCGCGAGGCGGCTTCGAAAGGCGCCCGGATCACGGTGTGGCCGGAGACCGCCGCCCCCTTCTTCTACTGGTGGGAGGTAGAGATGAGCCGCGAAGTCGAAAGGTCGGCTTCGGAGAACGGCGTTCCGTTGATCTTCGGCGCCCCCTGGTTCAATCCTTCCGAAGGAGGGAAATATTACAACAGCGTGTTCCTCCTCGACCGGCAGGGAGTCCTGGAAGGCAGATACGACAAGCGTCACCTGGTACCCTTCGGTGAATATATCCCGCTGAAACAGGTGTTTTTCTTCGTGCGCAAGATGACGGAAGGGGGAGAGGATTTCTCCGCGGGCACGGGCCCCGCCCTTTTCAACGTCGAAGGCGGGCCGGCGGGCGCTTCCGTGTGCTACGAAGCCGTCTTCCCGGGGATCATACGGGAAAGCGTGCTCGCGGGGGCGCGATGGCTCGTAAACGTGACGAACGACGCCTGGTTCGGGGACACGGTGGCGCCTCGGCAGCACCTTGCGATGGCGCGCATGCGGGCGGTGGAGTTCCGCAGGCCGATGGTCCGCGCCGCCAATTCGGGGATCAGCGCGCTGATCGACGCCCGCGGGGAAGCTGTGGCGACCCTTGGCCTGTTCCGCTCGGAAGTGCTGGTCGGAGAGATCTTCCCGGGGAAAGGGGACACGATATACGCGAAAACAGGTGAAATCTTCGCAATTTGCTGTACTATAATAACTTTTTTCATTCTGTGTATCCTTTTGAGAGGCGTCGATGGGGTCAGGACTGCTGGAAGAAAAGTTCGCCGTGCTTGAATCGCGCTGCAGCGCGCTTCGGGGCTATCTTTGAAGTAGACAATAAGAAAAACAGGCTGGCGGAGCTGGAGACCGCCGTGTCGCGTGAAGGGTTCTGGGGTTCCCCGGAAAGCGCCGAGCCGATACTGAAGGAACGGAAGTCGCTCGAGAACTTCCTTTCTAGGTGGTCCGCGCTGGAGAAGTCCGTCGGGGACCTGCGCGCATTCATCGACCTGTACGACGAGTCCGGGGACGAGTCCCTTTCGCCCGAGATCGATCAGCACGCTGAAAAGATGGAGCGCGCCCTCGACGAGATCGAGCTGGACCGGATGCTTTCCGGGGACGACGACGAGAGGAACGCCATCCTGACGATTCACGCGGGGGCCGGGGGCACGGAGTCCCAGGATTGGGCGGAGATGCTCCTGCGGATGTACATGCGCTACGCCGACCGGACGGGGTTCGAGGTGGAGATCCTCGAGAGGCAGGAAGGCGAGGAGGCGGGGATAAAGAGCGCCACGATCCTCTTCTCCGGCGATCACCCGTACGGATACATGAAGGCCGAAATGGGCGTCCACCGGCTCGTGCGGATCTCCCCGTTCGACGCCAACAAGCGCAGGCATACCTCCTTCGCATCGGTCTTCGTCTCCCCCGAGGTCGACGACAACGTCGAGATCCTGATAAACGAGACGGACCTGAAGATAGACACGCTTCGGTCGGGAGGCGCGGGGGGCCAGCACGTGAACAAGGTGGAGTCCGCCGTCCGTATCAGCCACATGCCTACCGGGATCACCGTCCTGTGCCAGCAGGAGCGGTCGCAGCACAAGAACAAGGCGATGGCGATGAAGATCCTGCGCTCCAAGCTGTACGAGCTGGAGATGAGGCAGCGAGCCGAGAAGGCGACGGAAGCGCACAAGGCGAAGAAGGACATCGCCTGGGGATCGCAGATCCGCTCGTACGTCCTCGCCCCGTACCGGCTCGTCAAGGACCACAGGACCGGTTACGAGGCGGGAAACGTGGACGCCGTGCTCGACGGGGACCTGAAGGAATTCATAAGGCGGTTCCTGCTTGCCGGGGGGCAGGAAGAGGCAAGCGCTAAAAGGGGGGGGGCGTGAAAGAGGAGTGGAACGAACTGGTCCGCGACCGGATACGCAAGGGGGAGGAGATCCGCGCGGCCGGAGGAAACCCCTATCCGAACGACCAGAAGGTCGGCTGGACCGCCGCCGCCGCCCGGGCCGCCGCGGAGGGGTTGAGCGTCGAGGCGCTTGCGGAGAAAGGGATCCGCGTGGACATTGCAGGCAGGGTCCTCGCGTCGCGCAATTTCGGCAAGGCCGCGTTCATCTCGATCGCGGACCGCACAGGTAACCTTCAGGCCTACCTGCGGAAGGACAAGCTGGGAGAGGAAGCCTACGGCCATTTCCGTAATACCGTCGATGTCGGGGACATCGCGTGGTGCGATGGGACGCTTTTCATCACGAAGACCGGCGAGCTCACGATAGAGGCGTCCGGTTTCCGCCTTCTCTCCAAGGCGATAAGACCGCTGCCGGAGAAGTGGCACGGGCTCGTGGACGTGGAGACGAGGTACCGCCAGAGGTACGTGGACCTGATCGTAAACGCGAAGGTCAAGGAGGTTTTCCGCAGGAGGGCCGGGATAATCGCCTACGTCCGCTCCTTCCTGGCAGCGAGGGATTTCCTCGAGGTGGAGACTCCGATGATGCAGCCGGTCGCCGGGGGCGCGGCCGCGAAACCGTTCATCACGCGGCACAACGCGCTTGACATGGACCTTTACCTGAGGATCGCGCCGGAGCTGTATCTCAAGCGGCTGCTTGTCGGCGGGTTCGAGCGCGTCTTCGAGATCAACCGTAATTTCCGGAACGAGGGAATCTCGACGCAGCACAACCCGGAGTTCACGATGGTCGAGTTCTACCAGGCCTACGCCGACTACGAGGACCTGATGCGGCTTACCGAGGAACTGGTCTCCGGCCTCGCCGTATCGCTTTTCGGGACAGCATCCGTGACATACCAGGGGGAGACGCTCGATTTCACGCCGCCGTGGGAACGCCTGACGGTGGCCGCGGCGGTCGCACGGTACGGCAACGTGCCGGAGGAACGGCTTTCCGACGAGGAGTTCCTCCGGGAGATGGCGCGCTCGCTGGGCCTGGCCGTCAAGGGCGACTGGGGACCGGGAAAGCTGCTGATCGGGATCTTCGAGGAAGTGGCGGAACGGAAGATCCGCGGGCCCGCCTTCGTGACGGAATATCCGGTCGAGGTATCCCCCCTGTCCAGGAAGAACGACCGGCGGCCGTCGATCGTGGACCGCTTCGAGCTGATCGTCCTCGGCCGCGAGATCGCCAACGCCTTCTCCGAGCTTAACGATCCCCTGGACCAGCGTAAACGGTTCGAGGAGCAGTTGAGGCAGCGTGAAGGGGGGGACGAAGAGGCGCACGCGATGGACGAGGATTTCCTTCGCGCGCTTGAGCACGGCATGCCGCCCGCGGCGGGGGAAGGGATCGGGATCGACCGGCTGGTCATGCTTTTCACCGATTCCCCGTCCATACGGGACGTGATCCTGTTCCCCCAGCTGCGGAAGGAAGGGTAGCCGCGGTTTGAAGCTTCCGGTCGAACATTACATTGCGCTGAAGTACCTCCTGGCGAAGCGGAAGCAGACCTTCATCTCGATCATCACTATCATCTCCGTCGCCGGAGTGACGGTCGGCGTCACCGCGCTGATCATCGTTCTCTCCGTCATGAGCGGGTTCGAGAAGGAACTGAAGGACCGGATCCTCGGCGCCACGGCGCACGTGCACGTCACCAGCCTGGAAGGGAGCATCGCCGACCCGTTCGCGCTGGCCGCCCGGATCAAGCAGGTGCCCGGCGTCGCCGGAGCGAGCCCGTACGTGTTTACCCAGATGATGATTTCGTCCGGGGCCGCATCGTCGGGCGGGGTCCTGCGCGGGGTCGACGTCGCCACCGTCGGCGACGTCACGCGGCTTCCGCGGGACATCCGGCACGGAAGCATCGAGTCGCTGCGCCGCAAGGGCGACGCAGGCATGCCGGGAGCGATCCTCGGACGGGAGCTTGCGGGGAACCTCGGGGTGTCCGTGGGCGACGTCGTGGAAATCCTGGTGCCCGGGGGAAACGTGACCCCTCTCGGGACATTCCCGCGCGTGCTGCGGGTCCGCGTCGGCGGGATCTTCGAATCGGGGATGTACGAGTACGACGCGACCTTCGCCTACATATCCCTGGATCAGGCGGGGCGGCTTCTCGGACTGGAAGGCAGGAGCACGGGCATCGAAGTGAAGGTGAACGACATATACGCCGCGGGGGAAACGGCCGCGAAGATCCGCTCCGGCCTCGGTTACCCTTACTGGGCGAAGGACTGGATGCAGAGCAACCGCAACCTGTTCTCGGCGCTCAAGCTGGAGAAAGTGGTGATGTTCATCATCCTCGTGCTGATCGTCATGGTCGCGGCATTCAATATAATAAGCACGCTCATCATGGTGGTCATGGAGAAGACGCGGGACATCGCTATCCTCATGACGATGGGCGCGACCCGCAGGACGATACGGAGAGTGTTCGCCCTGGAAGGCCTTTTCATCGGCATAACGGGCACCGGCCTCGGGACGGCGCTCGGCCTCCTCCTGTGCGATCTTTTGCGGCGGTATCAATTCATCCGGCTGCCGAGCGACGTCTACTACATCTCGACGCTTCCCGTGCTTCTCGATCCCGCGAACATCCTTCTGGTAAGCGGAAGCTCCGTCCTGATATGCTTCCTTGCGACCCTCTATCCGTCCATACAGGCGGCGCGCGTCGATCCGGCCGAGGCGATCCGGTATGAATAGCGGCCCCCTGATCCGCGTCGAAGGCCTGAGGAAGCACTTCCCCAGGCGCGGCGGACCGCTGGAAGTCCTCAAGGGGGTCGACCTTTCCGTCGATCGCGGAGAAACGCTCGGCGTCGTGGGGGTTTCGGGAGCGGGAAAGACCACGCTCCTC
This sequence comes from Deltaproteobacteria bacterium, assembly GCA_016218975.1. Taxonomy (NCBI): domain Bacteria; kingdom Pseudomonadati; phylum Myxococcota; class Myxococcia; species Deltaproteobacteria bacterium. The sequence continues at coordinate 262,308 of JACRCO010000037.1, read as the reverse complement.
CAGATCGTGGGAACGCTGGACCGGGCGACATCGGGGTCGGTCTTCTATGAAGGCCGCGATCTGACGGCCCTGCCCGAGGAAGAGCTGGCCGGGTTCCGGAACCGGACGATCGGGTTCGTATTCCAGTTCCATCACCTCCTGCCGGAATTCGACGCAAGGGAGAACGTGATGCTCCCCTGCATGATTTCCGGGATGGACCGGGAGGACGCCGGCAGGAGGGCGGAGGCGCTTCTTTCCGAAGTGGGGCTGTCGGAGCGTATCGACCATCGAATCGGAGAGCTGTCCGGGGGGGAACAGCAGCGCGTGGCGATCTGCCGCGCGCTTGCGATGGAGCCGTCCGTGCTCCTGGCCGACGAACCGACGGGCAACCTGGACAAGGATACGGCGAGGGGGGTATTCGACCTGCTGATGGATCTCAACCGGAAACGTGGACTCACGCTGATGATGGTCACCCATAACGAGGAACTGGCCGGGCGGTTGAACCGCGTCATACGCATCGACGACGGGAGGGTCGTGGCGTGAGGTTGCGGGCGATGGCGGCGGCTTGCGCCGTCGCGGCCTGGCTGATGGCCGCGCCTCCCGCCGTAAAGGCCGGGTCGGGGGAATTTCGCGTCGTGGCCGTCGACGTGCAGGGGGCGAAACGGGCCGGCGCCGACGCCATACGCCAGGCGATGAAGACGAAGGCGGGGGGGGAATTCGACCTTGCCAGGATACGGGAGGACGTGAAGGCGGTCTACCGGATGGGGTACTTCACGGACGTCAGGTTCGACGCCGAGGAAGTTCCCGGCGGCTACAGGATCACGATCATCGTGACGGAAAAGCCGATCGTTTCTTCCGTCCGGATCGAAGGGAACAAGGAGGTGGAAGCGGCGGACATCCGGGCCGCCCTCACCGTCAAGGAGCGGAACCTCTTCAAGGAAGACCAGGCCAAGGAGTCGGCCCGGAAGGTCCTGGAGCTGTACCAGAACAAGGGATTTTTCGACACCACGGTCAACTCGAAGGTGGAGGAGGAGGCCGACGGCTCGATGAGGGTGGGGTTCCGCATCGAGGAGGGAGAAAAGCTCAAGATCGTCAAGATGCGCGTAACGGGGAACCTCTATTTCCCGGGGAAAACCATACTGAAGCAGATGGACACGAGCGAAAAGGGGTTCTGGTCCTTCCTCACCGAGTCGGGCACGTTCAAGAAGGACGTCATCGAGAACGACATCCGAAAGATCGAGGCACTCTACCAGAACAACGGCTTTCTCGATTCAAAGATATCCGATCCGATGGTGAAGCGCGGCAAGAAGGGGCTGGAGATAACCATCCACGTGTTCGAAGGCCGCCAGTATCGCGTGGGGCAGATCCGGTTCACGGGGGAAAGCGATATCCCGGAGGCGGACCTTCGCAAGGCGGTAAAGCTCAAACGGGGAGAAGTCATGAACCGGGAGGTGCTCCTGGCAGACCTCCTCGAGCTGACGACGCTTCATAACGACAAGGGGTATGCGCAGGCGATCGTTTCCCCGATCGTCGAGAAGCGCAAGGAATATCCGGTGGCCGACCTGACGATCAAGACGGACCGCGGAGGGAAATTCCGGTTCGGCAGGGTCGAGATCACGGGAAATTCGAAGACGCTCGACCGGATCATCCGCAGGGAGCTCGAGGTCGAGGACGGGCTGATCTACACCGCAACCGGGCTGAAAGAGAGCAAGGAGAACCTCGGCAGAACTTCCTATTTCAAGGACGTCAAGATCACCACGGCGCCGTCGAAAACTCCCGGCCAGATGGACGTGAAGGTCGACGTGCAGGAAGGCCCGACGGGGACGCTGTCGGGCGGAGCGGGGTACAGCTCGCTCGACAAGATCTTCGGCGTAATCCAGTTGACCGAGAACAACCTTTTCGGCCGGGGCTGGAAGGCCTCCTTGAGCTCTCAGTTCGGCGCGAGGCGGACCGTCTACCAGCTCGATTTCCGCGATCCCCACATTTTCGACACGGACTACAGCCTTCTCCTCAGCGCCTACAAGACGGACGTGAAGTACCCTGACTTCCGCCGCCGTGCGAAGGGAGGAAAGATCGGGGTGGGCTACCAGTTCACGAAATACACCGTGGCCAGCGTATCCTTCCGCATGGACGAGACTCTGATAACGGACCCGGGCTCCGCGGCCTCGACCATCCTGAAGGAAGAGTTCAGCAAGGGTACGCAGAAGACCCGCAGCATCTCCCCGAGCATCACGCGCAACACGACGGACAAGATGTTCGACCCGTCGAAAGGCTCGGTCCAGTCGGCGACGCTCGAGTACGCGGGAGGCCCCTTGGGGGGGGACAGCGATTTCGTCAAATACTTCCTCAACGCGCGGAAATATTATTCGATATTCCCCCCGACGGTCTTGAGCGCGAACATCCTCTGGGGGCACACGATCACGACGGTGGGAGGAAGGGTGCCTATCTTCGAGCGGTTTTTCCTCGGGGGGCCTTACAGCATCAGGGGATTCAAGGCGCGCACCGTTTCTCCGAAGGACCCGAATACCGGCGAGCTGATCGGGGGCAACAAGGAGCTGTTCATGAACGTGGAGTACATCTTCCCCATAGTCGGGGAATACGGCTTCAAGGGAGTCGTGTTCTTCGACGCGGGGAACGCTTACCGCCAGGGAGATTGGCCCTGGAACGGACCGGGCCTGAAGTATGCGGCCGGCACGGGGATCCGCTGGTATTCGCCGATGGGGCCCCTCAGGTTCGAATTCGGATGGAATCTGAAACCGGCCCCCGGCGAATCGAAGCGGGTGGCCGAGTTTACGATAGGGACGGTATTTTAATCCGGGAGGACGACGATGGGAAAGGGAAGGGAGTTGTGGATGGCGGCGGTCGTCGCGGCGGCGCTTCTGTTCGCCGGCGGGGCGTTCGCCGAAGGCTTGAAGGTGGCGGTGATCGACGTGAACAAGATCCTGAACGAATCCGAAGCGGGCAAGACGGCGAAGAAGAAGATCGAAAGCAGGTACGAGGAGCTCAAGAAAAAGGTGGAGGAGAAGCAGGAAGAGGCGAAGAAGATCAAGGACGAGATCGACAAGCAGAAGATCATCCTCGGCAAGGAAAAACTGAAGGAGAAGGAAGACGCGCTGAACGGCAAGATAGCCGAACTGCGCCAGCTTACCCAGGAAGCGGAGAAGGAGATGCAGTCGCGTCAGGGCGAGCTTACGCAGGAAGTGCTCAAATCGGTCAAGGCGCAGCTCGACAAGTTCGTGGGGAAGGAGAAGATCGACCTTGTCCTGGACCAGACGCAGGGCGGCGTCGTGCATTTCAGCCCGTCCCTGGACATCACGGCGAAAGTACTGGAACTGGTCAACAAGGAGAAGCTTGGTGGAAAATAAGTTCCGCCTGTCCGAAATCGCGGCGCGCATCGGGGCGGCGCTGGACGGCGAGGACGCCGTCGTGGGCGGTGTAGCCCCAATAGAGGAAGCCGGCCCCGGCGAGGTGACGTTCCTTTCGAACCCGAAGTATGCGCGGTTCGCGCGCGAGACGAAAGCGGCTGCCATCGTGGCCAGGAGCCGCGTGGAAGGCTCGCGCGCCGCGTTCCTGATTTCAGGGAACCCGTACTTCGCCTTCGCCTGCCTGGTCGAGTTGTTCCATCCTCCCGTCCGCCCGCCGGCCGGGATCTCGCCTTCCGCATCCATCCACCCGGGAGCCATCCTGGGAAAGGAAGTGAGCGCGGCGCCGTTCGCCGTCGTCGAGGATGGGGCGTCCATAGGGGACCGGACCGTGCTTTTCCCGGGCGTATTCGTCGGAAGGGGCGCTTCCGTCGGCGAGGATTGCCTGCTTTATCCCAACGTCGTCCTGTACCATGACGTCCGCGTCGGGTCCCGCGTCATCCTGCATGCGGGGTGCGTGATAGGGAGCGACGGGTTCGGATTCGCTCCCTCCCCCGAAGGGTACCGGAATTTCCCGCAGGTGGGGACGGTCGAGATCGGGGACGACGTGGAAATAGGGGCGAACACAACGGTGGACAGGGCGGCGCTCGGCGTAACGAAGATCGGCAAGGGCACGAAGATCGACAACCTCGTGCAGGTCGCGCACAATGTCGCCATCGGGTCGGACACCGTGATCGCGGCGCAGGCGGGAATCTCCGGGAGTGTAAAGATAGGCAGCAGGGTGATGATCGGCGGGCAGGCGGGCTTCGCGGGGCACCTCGAGGTGGAGGACGGCGTCATGGTCGGGGCGCAGGCGGGGATCGCGGGCACGCTGAAGGCGAAGGATTCACGGGCCTGGTCGGGCACCCCTGCCATTCCGCACCAGGCGTGGCTGCGGCTTGCGACCCTGCTTCCGAATCTGCCCGAATTGTTCAAAAGGGTGAAACGGCTGGAAGAAGGGAAAAAACAGAAAGGGGAGGGATGAGATGATCACGATCCAGGAGATCATGAACCTCCTGCCGCACCGCTACCCGTTCCTGATGGTCGACCGGATAGTAGAGATGGTGCCGGGCAAGTCCATCGTGGGACTGAAGAACGTCACGATAAACGAGCCGTTTTTCACGGGACACTTCCCCGGAATTCCAATCATGCCCGGAGTCCTGATCGTGGAGGCGCTGGCGCAGACGGGGGGGATATTCGCCTTGCTGGCGCTGGGAGGCGAGAAGAAGCTCGCATACTTCGCGGCGATCGATAACTGCCGGTTCCGCCGGCCAGTGGTGCCGGGAGACCAGCTCATCCTGAACGTGACGATAACGGCCCACAAGGGGCCGGTATGGAAGATGCACGGCGAGGCGAGGGTCGGAGACGCGCTCGTGGCGGAGGCCGACCTGACAGCCACGATCCGGGACGCATTCGCGGAAAAGGCCCAGGAAGGAGCCGCGAAATGATCCATCCCACGGCCATCGTCGATCCTGACGCTAGGCTGGGCGACGGCGTCGAGGTCGGACCCTACGCCGTGATCGGGCCGAAGGTCGAGATCGGCGACCGGTGCCGGATCGGATCGCACGCGGTGATCGAATCCCACGTCCGGATGGGGAAGGAAAACCGCGTATCCCCCTTCGCTTCCATCGGGGCTCCCCCGCAGGACCTAAAGTTCAAGGGAGAGGAAACCTGGGTGGAAATGGGCGACGGGAACACGATACGGGAATACGTGACCGTGAACCGGGGCACATCCCACGGGACGGGTGTGACGAAAGTCGGGAACGGAACGCTCCTCATGGCGTATAGCCACGTGGCCCACGACTGCCGGGTCGGGAGCCGGGTGGTGATCGCCAACGCGGCGACGCTGGCGGGCCACGTCGAGGTGGGCGACTCAGCCATCATAGGCGGCCTGGTCGGAGTCCACCAGTTCGTCCGGATAGGTGAGTTCGCGATGGTGGGAGCGCTTTCCGGGGTGCCTCAGGACGTCCCGCCGTACGTGACCGCCGTGGTCGCGCGGCCGCAGAAGGGGCCTTCGCTCTACGGTCTGAACCTCATCGGCCTCAAGCGGAACCGGTTTTCCGATGAGGCCATCGCGGCGCTGAAAGCGGCGTACAGGATCCTTTTCAGGTCGGGGACGCCCATGGGGGAAGCAACGGCGAAGGTGGAATCGGAGGTGACGCAGCTTCCGGAGGTGATACGCCTGCTCGAATTCATACGCTCCAGCAAACGCGGGGTGCTGCGATAAGGAAGGGGATGCCGATGGTGAGCGGAGCGCTCAGGGCGGGGGTGATCGGTGTCGGGTACCTCGGACGGCTCCACGCCCAGAAGATCTCGTCGTTCCAGGACCTCCGGTTCGTCGGGGTGTGCGATCTGAACCCCGACCACGGGAAGAACGTCGCAAGGGAATGCGGGACGGCGTTTTTCAAGGACCACAGGAGCCTGCTCAATGAGGTGGACGCCGTGTCCATCGCGGTTCCGACGACGGCCCACTTCGCCGTTGCGATGGACGCGATGCGCGCCGGCGTACACGTGCTGCTGGAGAAGCCGATCACCGCGAACCTGCGTCAGGCGAGGACCCTGGTGCGGGAGGCTGCGGAGCGGAATCTCGTGTTCCAGATCGGGCACGTGGAGCGGTTCAACCCCGCGGTGCGGGATGCGGCCTCCATACTGACCGAGCCGAGGTTCATCGAATGCCACCGGTTGGGGCCGTTCGGAGGACGCGGGACGGACGTAGACGTGGTGCTCGACTTGATGATCCACGACATCGACCTGATCCTTTCTTTCGTCCGCTCCCCCGTGACTCGCATTCACGCGGTCGGGGTCCCGGTCGTGTCCTCCAACATAGACATCGCCAACGCGCGGCTGACATTCGCAAGCGGCTGCGTCGCCAATGTCACGGCCAGCAGGGTATCCGCGAAGAAGCAGCGGAAAATCCGCATCTTCCAGGAAGATGCGTACGTCTCGATGGATTTCGTCGAGCACTCGATCCAGATATTCCGCAGGACATATCCGCACGGAACGAAGGATTTGCCCGAAATATCCGGGGAGCTTCTCGAGACGGAGAAGGGGGATTCCCTTCGGGACGAGATCCGGTCGTTTTTCGATTGCGTCGGCGGGGGGAAATCGCCTCTTGTATCCGGTGTGGAAGGCCTTGCCGCGCTCGACCTGGCATTCCGCATCCTGCGGAAGATGAGGAGACGTTGAACACTGGACCGAAGACCCTTTTCATCGTCTGTGGCGAGCCGTCGGGGGAAACCTATGCCGCCAGCGTCGCCAGGGCGTTTCGCCGCCGATTCCCGCGCGTCCCGATGGAAGGGATCGGCAGCTCGCGCCTCGCGGCGGAAGGGGTGCGGCTCCTTCTGGACTACGGTACGATTTCCGTCGTGGGAATCACGGAGGTGGTCCGCCATCTGCCGGCGGTGGTCTCCGCGCTCCGGCAGGCGGTGCGGAGAGCTTCAAGGCCGGATGTCGGCGCGGTGCTTCTCGTGGATTTCCCGGATTTCAACTTCAGGGTCGGGCGGAAGGCGCATGCGAGGAACGTTCCGGTGATCTACTACATCCCTCCGCAGCTTTGGGCGTGGAGAAGAGGTCGGGCCAGGGAGCTTTCATCCTTCACGGACGGGGTGGTGGTTATTTTTCCGTTCGAGGAGCCGATGCTAAGGGGCGAGGGTGTCAATGCCAGGTTCGCGGGACATCCGCTTCTGGACGAACTCGCCCCGTGGCTCGACGCTTCGCCGGATCCGGCCCGATTCGGTATTCCGCCTGGGAAGCGGCTGGTCGGCCTGCTGCCGGGGAGCAGGCCCGGCGAAATCCATGCGCACTTCCCCGTCATGGTCGAGGCCGCCGGACGGATCGCGAAGGATCATCCCGAAGTCCATTTCGCGGTGCCCCTGGCTTCACCCAGGTTCCGGGGAATCGTGGAAGGCGTCCTTCGCGGAAGCGGGCTTCCGGTGACGGTTGTCGAGCGGGACCGCCACCTTCTGTTCCGGGGAATGGCCGCGGCGGCGGCCGCATCGGGAACAGTGACGCTGGAACTGGCGCTCCTGGGGGTCCCTGCCGTGATCGTGTATCGCACGTCGGAAGTGACTTACCAGTTGGGAAAGCGGCTGGCGAAGGTGTCCTCCATCGGATTGCCGAACATCGTGGACGGCCTTCCGTTTCTGCCGGAGCTGATCCAGGCGGAATGCCGCCCGGACCGGGTCGCCGGAGAGATCCTTGGCCTGTTGGAGGATGCCGGACGGAGGGAAACCCTGGCGGCCAGGTGCCGTTCCTTGAGGGAAAAACTGACGGGCCCGGGACCTTCCGGGGCGGTCGTGGACATGCTGGCGCAGGCTGCGGGGGAATCATGGGCATGACCGTCTATCGCCGGATGCTCGAATACGTCCGGCCTTACATGCCGCGGCTCCTCATCGCGATGGTCTTCATGGTCGCGGTGTCCGCATTCCACGGATCGATCGCATTCCTCGTGAAGCCGGCGCTCGACGACATATTCATCAAGAAGGACGTCTCGAAGCTGGCTCTCATCCCGCTCCTTGTACTCGGCGTCTACCTGTCGAAGGCCGTGCTCGAGTTCTCGCAGCAATATCTTATGAGCGGAGTGGGGCAGAAGGTGATCCGGGACATCCGCGAGCACCTGTACCGGCACCTGCAGTCGCTCTCGCTGTCCTTCTACATGAGGCACCCGACCGGCGTCCTGATGTCCCGCGTCATGAACGACGTAGGGCTCATGCAGGGAGCCGTCACCGACGCCGTCACCGGGCTCATCAAGGATTTCTTCACCGGGATCTTCCTCATCGGAGTGGTGTTTTACAGGGACTGGAGGCTGGCGCTCATCGCCCTGATCGCGTTCCCGCTGGCCTTCTGGCCGATCTACCGGTTCGGCCGCAAGCTGCGGCGGACCAGCATACAGACCCAGGAAGTCACAGGAGGCCTGACCACCCATCTGCAGGAAACGATCAGCGGCGCAAAGCTGGTCAAGTCTTTCGGGGCGGAAGAGTACGAGGTGGACCGTTTCGCGGCGAAGAACGCGGACCTGTACCGGCTGAACATGAAGATCGTCAAGGTACAGGCGCTCACATCCCCCCTGTCGGAGACGTTCGCGGGGATCGGGGCCGCCGCGGTGATCTTCTACGGCGGCTACAGCGTCGTCCAGGGATACAGCTCCCCGGGGAATTTCTTCTCCTTCATGACGGCGCTCTTCATGCTGTACGAGCCGGTCAAGCGGCTTTCCCGCGTCAACAACGTCATCCAGCAGGGGATCGCCGCCGCGGAGCGCGTGTTCGAAGTGCTCGACACCCTGCCGGAGGTGGAGGAAAAGCCCGGGGCCCCGGAACTTCCGCCGGTCACACGCGGGATCGAATTCGACCATGTCGATTTCCGGTATCACGGCGAGGGGGACTACGTCCTCAAGGATATCTCCCTGGCCGTACCCTCCGGGACCATGGTGGCGATCGTGGGCTCCAGCGGCGCCGGCAAGACGACTCTCGTCGACCTCCTGCCGCGCTTCTACGATCCGCAGAACGGCGTGATCCGTATCGACGGAACGGACATCCGGGACGTATCTCTTTCGTCGCTCCGCTCGCAGATCGGCATCGTGAGCCAGCACACGATCCTGTTCAACGACACGGTGCGGGCGAACATCTCATACGGGATGCCCGGCGCGCCCGCGGAGAAGATCGAGGAAGCGGCGAGGCGTGCGAACGCGCACGGTTTCATTTCCAGGCTGCGCAACGGGTACGGCACCGAGGTCGGGGAACAGGGGCTGATGCTGTCCGGCGGCGAGCGCCAGCGGCTGGCCATAGCGCGCGCCCTGCTCAAGGACGCGCCGATCCTGATCCTCGACGAGGCGACGTCGGCTCTCGACTCGGAATCCGAGTCGGTTGTGCAGGAGGCGCTCGATACGCTGATGAAAGGCAGGACCGTCTTCGTCATCGCTCACCGTCTTTCCACCGTGAGGAACGCCGACACGATCCTCGTGGTGGAGGAAGGGCGGATCGTGGAAATGGGGACCCACGAGGAGCTCCTTTCCTCCGATACGCGGTACCGCACTTTCTATCTGAAGCAGTTCGAGGAGCGGAGGACCGGCGCCGTGACCGGAGCCGATCCCGCGTGACGGTTTCATGAAGGACTTTCGTCCCCGAAGCGGGGTGCACCTTCTCTACAATTTCCTGCTGGGAGCCGCCCTGCTGGGGCTTTCCCCCGCCTGGATTCCCTGGGCCATGCTGTCTCCCAGGCGGCGGAAGAATTTCCCGGACCGATTGGGGCGGCGGATGGAGCGCGTTCCTCCCGCGACCGGCAGGGAACGGATCTGGATCCACGCCGTGTCGGTGGGTGAAACCCTCTCCGCGGCGCCGCTCGTCCGCAGGCTGCGCGGGCGTCTTTCCGGCGTCGAGATCCTGTTCTCGACGGTGACGGTAACCGGGCAGGAGACCGCGGAGAAGGCGCTGGGAGGGGAAACGGACGCGCGATTCTACTTTCCGTTCGATCTGCCCTGCACAGCCGCCAGGTTCCTGGACCGCCTGCGTCCCGATCTCGTGGTTATCCTCGAAACGGAGATCTGGCCGAATTTCCTCGCGGAATGTTCGAAGCGGGGGATTCCGGCGATGATCGTTAACGGGAGGATCTCGGAGCGTTCCTTCCGGGGGTACGCCCGGTTCCGGTTCCTGTTCTCCCGGGTGCTGTCCTGCTTCTCGGCGATCACGGCGCAGACGGAGGAGGACGCTCGCAGATTCCTGGCGCTCGGGGCCCCGTCCGCGGCGGTATCCGTGACCGGGAACATGAAGTTCGACGTGGCGCCTCCGGCGGCGGGAATGTCGCCGCTCCACGCCCTGCTCAAGGGGAAAATGGAGGAGGAAACGCGATGGTTCGTCGCGGGATCGACCCATGAGGGGGAGGAGGAGGCCGTCCTCCACGCCTTCGAAAAGGGGAGATCCGTGGACGGCTCGCTGAAACTCCTCCTGGCTCCCCGCCACCCCGAGCGGTTCGATTCCGTCGAAGATCTTTGCCGGCGGGAAGGTTTCGTAACGGTCCGGAGGACGCTGCTGCCCCGGGATGCGGCGGAAAATCTGCCCCCGGTGATCCTGCTGGACAGCGTGGGGGAACTTTCCTCGGCCTATGCGGCGGCGGACATCGCCTTCGTCGGCGGAAGCCTCGTGCCGAAGGGAGGGCATAATATCCTGGAGCCTGCCCTCTACGGCGTTCCCACCGTGGTCGGGCCGCACATGGGGAACTTCCGGGAGATCGCGGAGATATTCACCGATGCGGGTGCGATATGCAAGGTCGGGGATGCAACCGAACTTGCCGCGCTGCTTGCGCGTTTCGCCGCGGATCCGCTTGCCGGGTTCGAAACGGGCACGCGCGCAAGAGAACTCCTGGCCGCATTCAGGGGCGCGACGGAGAGGAACGCCGCGATCGTGGAACGGCTTCTTTCGCTCCGCCGGAGGAAGAACGGGTGATCGGTCCTTTCGCAACATTGAGAAGGTCACTTTACGGAGCCGGGATCCTGCGCCAGGAATCCCTTCCCCGCCCTGTGATAAGCGTAGGGAACCTTTCGGTCGGCGGAACCGGCAAGACGCCCCACGTGCAGTTCCTCGCTTCCTGGCTCACGGAGACGGGAGTGAAAGTGGCAGTCCTGTCCAGAGGATACGGACGGAAGAGCCGCGGCGTCGTCTGGGTCTCGCGGGGCGACGGACCCGCGGTGACTGCCGAATACGGCGGCGACGAACCGGTCCTGCTCGCCGCGCTTCTGCCCGGGGTGCCCGTGCTTGCGGGCGAGTCCCGCGCCGAGGCGGGAAGGGAATGCCTTCGGTCAAGGGATGTGGATGTCTTTCTGCTGGATGACGGTTTCCAGCATCTTTCTCTCGGACGGGACGCCGACATACTTCTGGTCGATGCGACATGCGTCCTGGGAAACATGCGCACGCTGCCTTTCGGTCCCCTTCGCGAGTCGCCGGAAACGGCGCGGCGCGCAGACGCCCTTGTGATAACCAAGTGCGCCGGCCTGTCGCAGGGAGAAAAGGCCGCCGCGGCCGTTCCGTTCGAAGCGGACCGTCCCCGTGCATACACACGCATGGTGGCACGGGCGGTCGTCGACCGGTTCGGCAGGGAAACATCCCTTCCCCGGGATGGCGAGGAAGTCGTGGCTTTTTCCGGGCTGGCGCACAACGGGCAGTTCGCCGATACCCTTCGCACGTCGGGATTTGCCGTCCGTAAGTTTTTCTCCTTTCGGGACCATTACCGCTATCGCCGCGCGGACCTCGAAAGGATCGCCTCGGCGGCCGGAGGAGCGCCGGTCCTTACGACGGAAAAAGACCTCGTCCGGCTTTCCGGCACGCTTCCTTTCGATCTCAAGGCGATTCGCATCGGCGTGGAGTTCCTTTCGGGGTGGGAAGATCTCTCCCGCCTCATACTGGAAAGGCTCGGGAAGGCCGTGGAATCGTGAAAGAGGCATTGCTTCGGGCCGCCCTGAAAGTTCTGGAGGCGATCCCGCTCCCCCTGCGGGCGGCGCTTTTCGAAGCGGTCATGTTCTGCGTATGGGCGCTTGCCGCAAGGCACCGCCGTGTCGGAAGGATCAACCTGCGGATAGCCTTCCCTGAAATGGGGGACCGGGAAGCGTCGCGGATCGTTCGGTTCTGCTATGTGCGTATGGGGACGGCCGCAGCGGAATTCATCCACCTTCCGAAGATGGACGACGCGTACGTCGCGGAGCATTTCCGGATCGAGGGGGCGGAGCACATCCGCAAGGCGACGGAGGAGCGCGGGCTCGGGCCGCTGGCCATGACCGGTCATTTCGGAAACTGGGAGCTGCTTTCCTTCGTTTACGGAGCGGTCATAGCGCCGGTGTCGTTCATAGTGCGTCCGCTGAAAAACCCGTTGGCGGACCGGATCGTCACGGAGCGGAGGGAGATGAATGGAAACCGCGTTATCCGCAAGGAGGACTCCGCCAAGCTGGTCGTGCGGGAGATCCGGAAAAAAACGCTTGTCGGCATCCTGATAGACCAGAACGTGGAGCCGAGAAAAGGAATTCCGGTCGATTTCTTCACCCGCAAGGCGTACACGCCTTCAGGCATCGCCCGGCTGGCGCTCGCCCTTGGAACGACGGTGCATCCGGCGTTCATCTTCAGGGACCCGCGCCGCAAGTTCCACCACACATTGCGGTTCGGCCCCCCGATCCCGATGGACCCGGCGGCGCCGCGCGAGGAGGAAGTCCTGCGCCTTACGAGGAGATGCAACGAAGAACTGGAAAAGGCGATCCGCCGGGACCCGACGCAATGGCTCTGGTTTACGCGCAGATGGAAGGACCGTCCCCCGGGAGAGCCGGATCTTTACGGAGGAACTCGTTGAAAGGCATCGTTTTCCTGGATCGGGACGGAACGCTGATCGAGGACGTGGGATATATATCGGACCCGGCGCTCCTGAAGGAGATACCGGGCGCTGCGGAGTCCTTGAGGCGTCTTGCGGAAAACGGCTACGCCATCGCGGTGGTGTCTAACCAGGCCGGGCTCGCAAAGGGGAAAATCCGGGAGGAGCAATGGGACGCGGTCCACCGGGCTTTCGTCGAGTATTTTCGCAGGCTCGGGGTGTCGTTCGACGCCGTGGAATACTGCCCCCATCATGCGGATGGCATAGTCGAAAAGTACCGGCAGGCCTGCGGCTGCAGAAAGCCCGCTGCCGGGCTCGCGCTGAAGGTCCTGCGAAACCTGGCGCTCCCTCCTTCGTGCAGGGTCTGGGTGGTAGGTGATAAAATGTCGGATATCTCGATGGGGAAGCGCCTGCGCGCGGAGACCATACTGGTCGCGACCGGCTACGGCGAGGAAGAGCGCGTGGAAGGGGAGCGCCGCGGAGAAATCCCGGACGCGTTTCTTCCCAGCATACGGGAGGCGGCCGAGTGGATTTTGTCCCGGGAGCGATTATGAGCGGCAGGAGCAGTCGAAGTGCGGCTTTGCGCCGGAAAGGATTCTTCCTGCCCGTCGCTTTTCTCGCGGTCGCCATGGCGGGATGCCATTGGGGGCAGCCCCCGTCGAAACCGGCGTACGTGCCGCCTCCTTCGATCGAAGAGCCGGCCGGCGAAGCGCCCGCGGGGGAAATTGTCGCGGAAATCGCACCGGAATCCTCCGCCGGACCTGATGAACCTCCGCAGGCGGATGCGCCGCGTCATCCCGTTGTGGAGCCTTCGCCTTCCTCTGCGGCGGAGCCTGCCACATCCGCCGAGATGGAGCTTGCGCCGCCTGCCGCACACGGCGCAGACGTTCCACCCGCGGCCGGGGACGTGCCGGCGCCTGCGGTGCGAAAAACCGCAAGGCCGGTGACCCCCGCAACGGCGCCGTCGACGCCGACAAGGCCCAACTCGCTTGCGTCCCTCGATGAACCTTCGTGGGCGAAGGGAAGGGAAGAGCTGGTCTACCGTGTGGAATTCCTCGGGATGACGATGGGATACGCGCGCTTCAACTTCCGCGGGAAAACCATGCTGGGCAGCCGGGAAACCTATCATTTGAGCGTCCGGGCATGGACCTCCGATTTTCTTTCGGTCATCTATCCGATAAACGAAACTATCGAATATTATATGGATGTGAAGACGCTGGAGCCCCTGCGGCAGGAATCCACCGGCAGGGCGAAAAAGAAGGACGACATAATGTTCTACGACCAGAAGAAGGGGAGAATCGTTTACCGCTACAAGCATTCGGGGGAGATCCGCAAGGAGGTCGATGTCGTCCCCGGAGTCTTCGACCCGGTGACCGTCGCGTATTACTTCCGTGCCCGGGACCTTGGCGACGAGGGCCGTTCCCGCAACGTCTACGGTGGGCGTAAGCTGTACCAGATCGCATCGCGACTGCTGGGGCGGGAGAAGATCGACACGGTCCGCGGAAAGATGGATACCGTCGTAATCCAGCCTGTCATCAAGCGGGAAGGCAAGCTTGAGGACAAGGGTGACCTGAAGATGTGGATGACCGACGACGCCCGCCGCATCCCCGTGAGGATTTACGCCAAGTTCAGGAAAATCAGGATGTGGACGCTGTTCGCGGAGCTTGTTCCGCCAAGGGAAGGAGGATGAGGATATGGACGAAGAGCTTCTCGATATCCTGGCATGCCCCAAGTGCAAAGGGAGCCTTCGCCTGACGACCGACGAAAGCGAGCTTCTTTGCGAGAAGTGCCGCCTGAGCTACCGGATAGATGACGGGATACCCATCCTGCTCGTCGAGGAGGCGTCTCCAATTGAATGACGCCGGGTTCACCTCGCGCGCTTTCGATTACCTTGAAAAATTTCCCTCCTGCCGTATTTTGGTGGTGGGAGACATCATGCTTGACGAATATATCTGGGGGAACGTGAAACGCATCTCCCCCGAAGCGCCCGTCCCGGTCGTGGCGGTAACCGGGGACACGAAGGCGCTCGGCGGCGCGGGGAACGTGGCCGTGAACGTATCGGGGCTTTCCGCCAGGACCGCGCTCGCCGGCCTGATAGGCGCGGATTCCGCGGGAAGGGAGATTCTGAGGATCCTCGGCAGGCACCGCATCGGCGCCGCCGCTGTCGTCGCCGACCGGGACCGGCCGACGACGACCAAGACGCGAGTGATCGCCCATCACCAGCAGGTGGTGCGCGTGGACCGGGAGATGAAGGAATCCCCGAACGGCAGGGCGCAGGATGCTCTCCGGGCCAAGGTTCGGAAGGCGGTCCGGGAGGTCGACGGTGTCGTCCTCTCCGACTATCGGAAGGGGGCATTGAGCCGGGAGCTCGTCGAGGAGGTGACGGTTGCCGCCGCGAGGAGCGGAGCTTTCGTTGCAGTCGACCCGAAGCGGACCGATTTCTCCTTCTACAAGGGATGCACGCTGATCACACCCAACAAGGCGGAAGCGGAAGCGGCGCTGGGAGGCCGTGAGCTGCCCGGAGACCGGGAGATCCATGAAGGCGGCAAGGCGCTGCTGCGGGCCAGCGGCGCGAAGGCGGTACTGATAACCCGCGGTGAGGATGGGATGAGCCTCGTCGAGCGGGGGAGGGACGTCTCCTTCCACATCCCCGCGAAGGCCCGGCAGGTGTTCGACGTCACCGGCGCGGGAGACACGGTGATCGGGACGATAGCTGTGGCGATGGGTTCGGGGGCATCCTTGCGCGATGCGGCGCTTCTGGCCAACCTCGCCGCGAGCATCGTAGTCGGAGAGGTGGGCACCGCGCCGATCACAAGGGAAAAGCTCGCGGCGGCCCTGCGCGCCAGGCAATGAGCCGGCGAGGCTCGCCGCCGCCCGCAAGGCTCGTGGTATCCGTGATCTACAGGGAAGAGGAACGCTTCCGGAAAGCCCTCGCGGCTATCTCCGACCGGTTCGGGCAGGTGGCGGAAACGAGCGGAATATTCCCCTTCGACCGGACCGAGTATTATGCGAAGGAAATGGGAGTTCCATTGTATCGAAGGTTCGTCGTGATGGAACGGCTCGTTCCGCGCGACTCGCTTGCATGGGCCAAGCTTGCGGCGGAAGAGATGGAGGCGGCATTTTCCGATGGCGGCAAGCGCACCGTAAACGTGGATCCGGGGCTGTTGACGGAGGAGAATTATTCCCTTGCCACAGGCAAGAATTACAGCCATCGCGTGTACCTTCGCGACGGAGTGTTCGCGGACCTCACGCTGATCTACGAGAGGGGGGGGTACCGGCCTCTTCCCTGGTCGTACCCGGACCTCGCTTCCGAAAGCATACGCTCATACCTTGGGGAAGTGCGGGGAAGGCTCAGGGAAGCCAGAAAACTCGCCGCGGAGGAGCCGACATGTCGTGGATGAGCATGACGGGGTACGGCAGGGGCGAGGCCCACGGTAAGGATATCGCAATCACCGCCGACGTCCGGTCGGTGAACCACCGGTTCCTCGACATCCACGTGAGATGCCCCTCGAAGTTCTTTTCCTGGGAACCGAGGATCCGCGGAGTTGTCCGGGAAGCGTTGCGGCGCGGAAAGGTCGATGTATTACTCGCAGTCCGGGAGTGGGGAAGCACGGGAACGACGGTCAGGGTGAATCGCGAAGCCCTGAATTCCTTTCTCGTCGAGGCCCACCGGATCCGCGACGAAGCCGGTCTGCCCATAGAGCTTTCTTTCAGGGATCTGCTTGGTGTCCCGGACCTGTTCGTGTTCGCCGCCGAAGGGGCGGATCCCGCCGAGGAGCACTGGGAACTTGCCGAAAAAGCCCTTCGGAGCGCGGTCGCGATGCTGCAGGAATCGAGACGCGATGAAGGAGAGCGCCTTCGGGAGGTCGTAGCCGCCGGGGTGTCGGAGCTTGCGGTTATTTCGGATAATATCGCCGCATTATCCGTTGAAAACAAGGAATTTGCCATAGTAAAGTTCAAGGAAAGGATACAATCACTCGCGGGGGAGGCAGGCATCGATCCCGGAAGGCTTCACCAGGAAGCGGCTTTCCTGCTGGACCGGCTGGACATCACCGAGGAGTGCGACCGCCTGCGGTCCCATCTTGCCGGGCTCGGGAAACTGCTGGAGAAGCCGGGCGAGGCCGTGGGCAAAAGGTTCGATTTCCTCGTCCAGGAAGTCTTCCGCGAATTGAACACCGCTTCCAACAAGTCCGCCCGCTCGGAGATATCGGCGCTGGCCGTGACCGCAAAGACCGAAATGGAAAAGATCCGGGAACAGATCCAGAACGTGGAGTAATCCATGGCAAACGGAGACGTATTCGTCATTTCGGCCCCGTCGGGGTCGGGAAAGACCACGATCTGCAGGCTGCTGATCGAGAGGGTGGAGGGGCTCGAGCTTTCCATCTCCTACACCACGCGGCGGCGCAAGAACGGCGAGGCCGAGGGTAAGGATTATTTTTTCATTACTGAAGATAATTTTGATAAAATGATAAGTTTGAAGGAGTTCCTGGAATTCGCGAATGTTTACGGGATGCGATACGGGACCTCCCGCGAAACCGTCAGGTCCATCGTTTCCCGCGGGGTGGACGCCGTTCTCGAGATAGACGTCCAGGGCGGACGGAAGATCAAGGAAGCGCTTCCGGAGTCCGTTCTGATCGGCATTTTCCCCCCGGACGGGGAAACGCTTTCCCGGAGGCTGGCGGACCGTGGGCGCGACAGCCGTGAGGAAATGGAGGCCCGGCTGGAGGTCGCGGGGAAGGAGATGCGGGATCTCCTTCACTACGATTACCTGGTGGTAAACGACAGCCTCGAGAAAGCGGTACGGCAAGTCGAGTGGATCGTCCGCGCGCAGCGGCTCCGCAGGGAGCGCGTACGCGAGCGGCTTGAAAGGATTCTTTCCGGGTAGGAGAGGGAGAATATGGCGCGAGTAACGGTAGAAGATTGTCTTCGTCGCGTGAACAGCCACTTCGAGCTTACGGTGGTGGCGGCGAAGCGGGCCAAGCAGCTTCTGGGCGGGCAGGGCGCTTCGATCGACACGTCCCAGCGAAGGGACAAGCCCACGGTGGTGGCGCTCAGGGAAATCGCGCAGGGGACGGTGCGGGTCAAAGCCTGAACGCGGAGCGCTCCATGCTCCGACTACATGACATCGTCGAACGGGTCCAGGCGTCACGGCCGAACGGCGACATCGAACTGATCCACAAGGCCTACGTCTTCACGGCGAAGGTGCATCACGGGCAGCTCCGGCAGTCGGGCGAGCCCTATCTCATCCATCCCCTGAACGTTGCGCACATCCTCGCGGACTGGAACCTCGACGAGGAGACGGTGGCCGTCGGCCTGCTCCACGACACCGTGGAGGACACGGTGGCGACGATCGAGGAGATCCGCGATCTCTTCGGCGATACCATAGCGGCGATGGTGGACGGCGTGTCGAAGATCAGCCGCGTCGTGATTTCCGACGTCGCCGACCAGAAGGCCGAGTCCCTCCGTAAAATGATCCTGGCCATGGGGAAGGACCTGCGGGTCGTCCTCGTCAAGCTGGCGGACCGCCTCCACAACATGAGGACGATCGCCCACCTCTCCCGCGACAAGCAGGTCGCCGTCTCCCGTGAAACCCAGGACATCTACAATCCCATCGCGAGTCGCCTCGGCATGTCCCGGGTGAAGATGGAGCTGGAGGACCGATGCTTCGAGATCCTCCACCCGGAGGATTACCGCGAGCTCGTGCGTCTTGCCGACGAACGGAAGCGGGACCGGGAAAGCCACGTGCACAGCGTCGTCGAGCTGCTGGAAAAGAAGCTTGTGGAAGCGGGTCTCGAGGCGGCGGTCAGCGGGCGTTCGAAGCACATCGCAGGGTTGTTCCAGAAGATGGCGCGGCAGGGGATAGACTTCGACCACGTCTACGATTTCATCGGGTTCCGCATCATCGCGAAGTCGGTGCGCGAGTGCTACGAGGTGCTCGGGATCGTGCACAGCCTGTGGAAGCCCGTTCCCGGCCGGTTCAAGGACTACATAGCGATGCCCAAGCAGAATCTATACCAGTCCCTCCACACCACGGTGTTCGGGCCGAACGCGGAGCTTATGGAAATCCAGATCCGCACGGAGGAGATGCACGCCATCGCCGAATACGGAGTGGCGGCGCACTGGAAATACAAGGAGGGGCGGCCCGTCGTCGGGAAGGGCGACCAGATGTTCCTGTGGCTCCGGCAGATCCTCGAGCTGCAGCAGGACATGAAGGATCCGCGGGAATTCCTTAACACGGTGAAGGTGGAGCTTTTCCCCGAGGAAGTATACGTATTCACCCCCCGGGGCGACGTCAAGGAACTGCCGCAGGGAGCGACACCGGTCGACTTCGCCTACGCGATCCACACGGAGGTCGGAAACAAGTGCGTGGGCGCGAAGGTGAACGGCAAGATGGTTCCCTTGAAGACGGCGCTCAAGAACGGGGACGTCGTCGAGATCATCACCCATCCCGCCCACACTCCGAGCAAGGACTGGCTCAAGATAGCCAGGACGAACCGGGCCCTGAACAAGATCCGCGCCTTCGTCCGCCAGGAGCAGCAGGAGCGCAGCCTCGCCCTCGGGCGCCAGATTCTGGAACGGGAGCTGCGGAAATACTCCCTCTCCCTGAACAAGGTGCTCAAGGCGAAGGAATTCGAGGAGACGCTGCAGGAGAGCCGCCTTAAAACCGCGGACGACTACTGCGTAGCGTTGGGGTACGGGAAGATGTCGCTCATGCCGCTTCTGCGCCGGCTGGTGCCGCCGGAGCAGCTGCAGGAAAAGGTGAAGGACAGCCGGCTCGGCGCCCTGATCAGAAGGGTAACCGCGAGGAAGCCGAGCGCGATCATCGTGAAGGGGATGGACGACATTTTCATTCGGCTCGGGAACTGCTGCCACCCGGTGCCCGGGGATCCGATCGTGGGTTTCATCACGCGGGGGAGGGGCGTGACGATCCACGCAAAGGACTGCCCGAAAGCGCTGGAGAACGATCCGGCGCGGGCGATCGAGGTGGCCTGGGAGGCGGGAACGAAAGCGGCGCACCCGGTCAAATTGAAGGTCGTCTGCGCCGACAAGCCGGGACTCCTCGCAGACATTTCGCGCACGATCACCGCAAGCGACGTGGACATACGGCGGGCGGTCGTCATGACGACGCGGGACAAGCGCGCGATCTGCAACTTCGAAGTTTCGGTCAACGACGCGCAGCACCTCGCGACCCTGATCAAGTCCGTCGAGAAGCTTAAAAACGTATTCTCCGTGGAGAGAGGAAAGGGATAGAGATGAGGGAGATAATCGGGACCGCCGCGGCGCCCGCGGCGATCGGACCGTATTCGCAGGCGGTCCGCGCGGGGGGGCTTTTGTTCTGCTCGGGACAGATACCGCTCGACCCGGCGACCGGGAAGATGGTCGATGGAGGTATCGGGGCGCAGACGGAGCGGGTGCTTGCAAACCTTGAAGCGGTGCTTTCCGCGGGGGGCGCTTCGTTCGCCTCGGTGGTCAAGACGACCGTGTACCTCGCCGACCTTGCGGATTTCCCCGCGATGAACACCGTGTACGGAAGGTTTTTCCCGAAGGACCCGCCGGCGAGGGCCACCATACAGGCGGCGCGTCTTCCGGCGGGGGCGCTTGTGGAGATCGACGCGGTGGCGTCGACGCCGGAACGGTAACGGGCTATACGGCCTTGACGACCCGGCCGGACTTGATGCAGTTCGTGCAGACGGAAATGTGGCGGACCGTGCCGCCGCTCACCGTCTTGACGCGCTGGATGTTCGGCTTCCATATCTTCCGGGTCCGGTTGTTCGCGTGGGATACGTTGTGCCCGAAATTCGGGCCCTTCCCGCAGATTGCGCACTTTGCCATGACGTCCTCCGTAAATTTAACCTAAGGAAATTACCACATTTAATGAATCTCAGGCAAGATCAAAATCTCCTTTCCTCCCGGCGCAAGAAAGGGGTATTTCTCCCCGCGGCCTTCTTCCTGCTTTTGGCGGCCGGTGGGGGCGCGGCGGTGCCGCACATCGCAGCGCGACGCCTTCCGGGCCCTCCCGCGGCGACGCAGTCGGATGCGATATTCGTCCTTGCCGGGGGAGAGAACCGGATCGCCGAGGGATTCCGGGCATGGAAGGAGGGCAAGGGCAAGGAACTTTTCATACTCGGCGCCAGGGGCGGAACGCGCATCGAAAGGATCCTGCCCGGACGCCGGGAGATCCCCCCCGAGGACATGGGACGCCTGCATGTCGAGGGATGGTCCGAGAACACCATGGAGAACGCGTTTTCGGCCAAGGGGCTGTCCGAGGACAGGAAATTCCGGCAGGTGATCCTGGTCACTTCCGACTATCACGTGCCGCGCGCCTACTTCGCTCTTCGTTCGGTCATACAGCCCGGGGTAGGGATTTACGTGATCGCGGTGCGCTCGGAGTGGCGGGACCGGAACGCCTTGCCGCGTACGCTGCGGCTGTTCTTCGTGGAAGGGTGGAAGTACTGGGGCTACCGCCTCTTCCTCTGGACCGTGTGACGAACGGGCTCGCACGACTCGCGGGTACGCATCGGGGCCGGGTCCCGGCCGGGGGGGTCCCTAAGCGTCGGGGTTGCGGTGGAAGAACTCGGGGATGCGGGGGAGGCCGTCGGCGAAGACGCGCCGCCCTTCGATCCGCAGCCTTCCCTGGAAGAAGAGCCGGATCGCCATCGGGTAGATCTTGTGCTCCTGGACCAGTATCCGCGCTGCGAGCGTATCCTCGGTGTCGTCGTCGTACACCGGAACGACTCCCTGCACGATGATCGGCCCCGTGTCGACCCCTTCGTCGAGGAAATGTACGGTGCATCCGGAAAACCGGACGCCGTAGTTCAGCGCCTGCCGGGGGCCGTGCGTGCCCGGGAATGAGGGTAGCAGCGCCGGGTGTATGTTCAATATCCGGCTGGGAAAGGCGCCGACGAACACCGGGGTGAGCACCCTCATGAATCCGGCCAGGCAGACCAGCTCGGCCCTGCTCTTGCGTATGGTTTCCACAAGCCGCCCGTCGAACTCTTCGCGCGTGCGATAATCCTTGTGGCTTACGACCTCCGTGGGGATGCCGTGCTTCCCGGCCCGGACGAGGCCGTAGGCGTCCGCCTTGTTGCTGATGACGATCCCGACCCGGCAGGGGATCTCCCCCCGCTCGGAGGCGTCGATGATCGCCTGAAGGTTCGAGCCGCTTCCCGAAACGAGCACGGCGATGGCGGGCCTGTCGCTCATTATCTTCCTCCGGCGAGAAGGACCTGCGGGGCGCCCTTCCGGCCTTTCCTTATTTCGCCCACGACGTATGCGGATTCACCGGCGCGGCGCAAAATACGAAGCGCCGTTCCGGCGTCGGCGGCGCGGACGGCCACTACCATTCCGATCCCCATGTTGAAGGTGCGGTACGCCTCTTCTTCCGGGAGCCGCGCCTCGCGCGCTATCGTTTCGAATACCGGGAGGACCGGCCAGCTCCCTTTCTCGATCACAGCCGTCACGCCGTCCGGCAGCGTCCGCGGCACATTTCCGGGTATCCCTCCGCCGGTGATGTGCGCCATTGCGCGGATCGGGACCTTGCGCAAGAGGGAAAGCACCGGCCGCACGTAGATCCTGGTGGGCTTCAACAATTCCCCGGCGGCTGTCGTGCCCCATTCGGGGACCGGCGAGTCCGCCTTTTTTCTCATTCGCTCGAAGACGACCTTCCGCGCCAGCGAATACCCGTTGCTGTGCAGCCCCGAGGAGGCAAGCCCGAGGAGGACGTCGCCCGGCCGGACCGTGCGGCCGTCGATGATTTTCCCCCGTTCGACGATTCCCACCGCGAATCCCGCAAGGTCGAACTCCCCCGGAGCGTACACGGAAGGCATCTCGGCGGTCTCCCCCCCGAGAAGCGCGCATCCGGCCTGGCGGCACCCTTCCGCGATCCCGGAGACCACGGCGGCGCCGTCAGCGGCGGACAGTTTCCCCGTGGCGTAGTAGTCGAGGAAGAACAGGGGCTCCGCCCCGTGGACCAGGATGTCGTTGACGCACATCGCCACGAGGTCGATTCCGACCGTGTCCAGCTTTCCGGCCATCGAGGCGACCTTTACTTTCGTTCCCACACCGTCGGTCCCGGAGACAAGCACCGGGTTCCGGTACCTTTTCGACGGGAAACGGAAGAATCCGGCGAACGAACCGATGTCCCCAAGCACTTCCTTGCGGTAAGTCGTCCGGACCATCGGCCGGATAAGGGAAACCAGCCGCTCCCCCTCGTCGATGCTCACGCCGGCGGCGGCGTAGGTCATTGGTTTTTTCAAGGCGTTCTCTCCGTCGGAATGACGATCCATGTAAGTTTTAACTTATCTGCGCGCGGTAAAGCCAATGATTTTTCCTCCCGCATCCGTTAAGATAATCCGATTGCGGAACGGGGGTAAAGACAGGGCGTATGGCGACAAGGGTGGGGGTCGTGATCCTGGGGGATGAAGTCCTGAAGGCAGAAGTCAGTGAAGCGAACCTGGGGTATATCCTTCACCGGCTCAACGAGTGGGGAGCCGAAGTGACGCTGTGCGCCATCCTTCCGGACGACATCGAAACGGTTGCCAGGCATCTTCGCGCTTACCTGGGGGAAGCCGATCTCCTGGTTCTCACAGGGGGGATCGGGCCGACCCCGGACGACATCACGCGGGAAGCGGTGGCGCGCGTGGCCGGCGTGCCGCTGATAGTCCATCCCGACGCGAAGGAGGAGCTTGAACGATATTACGGCGACCGCATCAACACCTACAGGATGCTGATGGCGCAGGTGCCGGAAGGCGCGTCGCTGATCCCGAATCCGGTCAGCGCGGCGCCGGGGTTCTTCGTCTCCCGGATGGCCGCGTTTCCCGGGGTTCCCATGCTGCTTCAGAGGATGTTCGATTGGATCCGCCCGCACATCGAGGGGAAACGCAAAAGCCGCGTGATCCTGTTCGGGAAGGTTCCCGAGTCCGGCTACGCCGGGATCATGAAAGATGCGATGGCCGACTTCCCGGACGTGAGCGTGGGCTCGTACCCGATGATGGAGGCGGGGTACAGCGTCCGTGTGGTTTTTCGCGCGAACGAGTTTGCGCGTGCCGCAGCCTGCGCCGATTCCTTCACGGAAAAGCTGAGGGGGGCGGGATGGGAGTTGTCGCGGCGCGAGGAGGAGCGGGGAGATGAAGGTTAGGGTTAAGGGAATGACTCTCCGCACGGCCCGGTTGGCGGCGATTCTTTCGCTCCCGATGATGCTGCTATCAGTCGCTGTTGCAGTCGGAGCGGATCCTTCACCTTCACTTTCGGCGGCGGGGTGGGAGGAACGGACCTCGGGATACTGGAGCAGCGTGCCGCGCATTAAAGCCGAAGCGAACGGCAATCGCCTCTCGGCGGAGTTCGCTCTTCCCCCCGGATCGGGGGTGTCCTGGTCGAAGAAAGTGGCATTGGATAACGCGGCGGGCGGCATTCTGGCCTTCGAATTTTCGTCCGACGGGACGAATTCCTCCTCCCGCGACTACAAGGAATTCCGGACGCGCTTCCCTGTTTCCGTGACCGTCGTCTTCGGGAAGGATTCCCAGGAACTCGGCTGGCGGACGCGATTCCTGTATTTCTTCAGGAAGATCCGGCACGGGTTCCCTCCCGGCGGGATCCGTCTCGTCTACGCGTGGGGGAACCAGGTCCCGGTGGGATCGATGTACCGAACCGGCGAAGAGGAAACGGTTTTTATCCTGGCCGGGGAAGAGGATAAGGGGAAGACGGTCCGCGAGCGCAGGAATTTAAGGGAGGATTTCATGGCCGCCTACGGCCGCTACCCGAGCGGCCCCGTGACCTCCATCATCGTCGGCGCCGCGCGCCCTTCCGGGGAGAAGGAGCAGCTCATGGGCCGCGTCGTCCTCACCCTGCCCGGGCCATAACCCGGCGGTCACTCGTATCTGAGCGCCTCGATCGGGTCCATCCGCGACGCCTTGCGCGCCGGATAGAATCCGAAGAAGACCCCCACCGCCGCGGAGAACCCGAACGCCAGCAGGATCGCCCCGCCCGAAATCAGGGTGGACCAACCCGCGAATCTCGAGATCAACGACGACCCGGTGATCCCCAGCAGGATGCCGATCGTCCCGCCGGTGACTGCAAGGACGAGCGCCTCGATCAGGAACTGGAGAAGGATGTCCCGCTCCCTTGCGCCGACGGCCATCCTGATCCCGATCTCCCGCGTCCTCTCTGTCACGGAGACGAGCATGATGTTCATGATCCCGATCCCCCCCACCAGCAGTGAAACCGAGGCGATTGCGCCGAGCAGCAGGCTCATGACGCGGGTGGAGGCTTCCGCCACTGCCAGCATCTCGGAAAGGTTGCGAATGGAAAAATCGGGATCCTGGGCCGGACCGATCCGGTGCCGCTGCCGCAGGAGGTCAGAAACCTGTTTTTCGGCTTCCTTCACCGAGTCCGGGCCGGCCGCCTGCACGAGTATGACACCGACCATCCCGATGTGGGTGGTGCCGAACAACTTCTTCTGTGAGGTGGTAATGGGAACGGCGACGACGTCGTCCTGGTCCTGACCCTGGGGGGATTGTCCCTTCCTCTCCAGGATTCCCACCACGGTGAACGGGATGCGCTTGATGCGGACGATCTTCCCGATCGGGTTTTCCTCTCCGAAGAGGTTCACCGCGACGGTCTGGCCCAGCACCGCGACCTTGGAGGCCGATTCCACCTCCGCCTCCGTAAAGAATCTGCCGTTCTCCGCCATCCACTCGCGGATCTGGAAGTATTCGGGCGTGACGCCCTGGATGATCGTGCTCCAGTTCTGGTTGCCGTAAACGACGGGGGCGGTGTTCCGGATCGTCGGCCCCGCCCGCGCCACGGCGGGGAGCTCCTTGCCGATGGCCTTCGCATCCGCCATCGTAAGTGTGGGGACGCCGCCGAAGCCGGATCGCAATCCTCCGGATGTGGTGCTGCCCGGGAGGATCATGATCAGGTTCGAGCCGATGGATGCGATCTGTGCGGAAATCCTCTCGTTCGCGCCCGCGCCGATAGCCACCATTGCGATGACGGCCGCGACGCCGATGATCATCCCCAACATCGTGAGGACCGAGCGCATCTTGTTCGCCCTCAGGGAACGGTAGGCGACCTTGGAAGCGGAGTAGAGGTTCACGGCGCACCCACCGGTTTGTCCGAAACGATCCGGCCGTCGCGGAACCGCACGATGCGCTTCGAATATCCGGCGATGTCCTCTTCGTGCGTCACCAGCACAAGCGTGATCCCCCGTTCGTCCGCCAGCCCCCGGAAGGCCTTCATGATTTCGAAACTGGTCGCGGTGTCCAGGTTGCCGGTGGGCTCGTCGGCAAGCAGAAGGGAGGGAGTGTTCACGATGGCGCGCGCTATGGCGACCCGCTGCTGCTGGCCCCCCGACATCTGCGTGGGGTTATGGTGCTCCCGGTCCAGTATGCCCACGGCTCGAAGCGCCTCGCGGGCACGCTCACGGCGGACAGCGGACGGGGTGCTGTCGTAGATCATCGGCAGCTCCACGTTCTCGAGCGCCGTCATCCGTGCGAGCAGGTTGAATCCCTGGAATACGAAGCCGATCTTCTTTCTGCGTATTCCCGCGAGCGCATCCCGTGAAAGCGTCCCGACGTCCTCGCCGTCGAGCCTGTAGGAACCGGCGGTGGGGCGGTCGAGGCATCCCAGTATGTTCATGAGCGTGGATTTTCCGGATCCCGAAGCGCCCATGACCGCGAGGAATTCCCCCCGCTCGATATCGAGCGTGACGTCCCTCAACGCCTCCACGCTCACTTCGCCGAGGCGGTAGGTTTTGCAGAGGCCGCGTATTTCGATCGCGGGAGTTCCCACGGATTAACGGAAGCCCCCCATGCCGGGCGGACCCGCACCGGTCGTGCTCCCCTGGTTCTTGCGTGTCTCGGCCACGATAAGTTCGTCTCCCGGCTTCAGGCCGCCCTCGAGAAGGACGGTGAACGTCCCGTCGCTTACGCCCGTCTTTACGGGGACCGCGGCGGGTTTTCCGTCCTTGCCGATCGTGAAGACGTGCGATCCATGGGTGTCCTTGTCCTTTCCGCTTTCCGGCTTTTTCTTCTCGGCAGCCGCCGGGCGGTACCGCAGGGCGGCGTTCGGGATCTTCACCACGTCCTTGAAGTCGCGAATGCGGATCGACACGTTTGCGGTCATCCCGGGCTTGAGGCCCAGGTCCTTGTTGTCTACCTGGATGACGACGTCGTAGGTCACGACGTTCTGGGTCACGATCGGCGAGTTGCGCACCTGGATGACCTTTCCGGAAAACGTTTTCCCCGGCCAGGCGTCCACGGTGAAAGCGGCTTCCTGTCCGGGGCCGGTCCTGCCGATATCGGACTCGTCCACATTGGTGTCGATCTGCATTTTCGTGAGGTCCTGCGCGATGGTGAAAAGGGTGGGGGTCTGGAAACTTGCAGCCACCGTCTGCCCCACGTCCACGTTACGGGATATGACGATTCCGTCCACGGGGGACTTGATCGTCGTGTAGCGAAGGTTCGTCTCGGCGACGGAGAGCGCCCCCCTGGCCTGTTCGAGCTGCGCCTCCGCTCCCTTCTGCGTCGACTCCGCGGAATCGTAGGCCGTCTGTGCTGCATCCACGTCGGCCTGCGCCACGTAGCCGTTCTTTATGAGCTCCTTGTTGCGGCGCAGGGTCCGCAAGGCGTCCGCCGTCACTATCTTCGCCTTCTCCACCGCGGCGGATGCGCTCGTAACGTTCCCCCTCGCCTGCGTTACGGACGCCTCGAAGAGCTGAGGGTCGATCTTCGCGATCACCTGCCCCTTCTTCACGCGCGAATTGAAATCGACGTAGATGTGCTGGATGGTCCCGGAGACCTGGCTCCCCACCTGAACGGTGGTCACGGGATTTATGTTCCCCGTGGCGGAAACGGTATCGAAGAGATCCCCCTTTTCCACTTTGGCCGTACGGAATTCGGGTGCCTTGCCGTTGCTGCGGGCATAGAAGTAGTAACCCGACGCGCCGAGCAGGCAGACCGCGGCTGCGGCGGCGATCGCTCGCTTCATTGGAGTCCTTTCCAGGCTATGTTTTCTATTTCACGGTCCTCGATCCGTATTCCGTGCCTCTCGAGGAGCTCACCGGTGCTGGTCCAGAACCGGGTGACGCCGACCTGGTAATCGGCGAGCGCCGCGGTGAGGGATTCCCGGGCGGCGGTCAGGTCCGATTCCACCTGGAAAATGTCCTTGGTCGTGGCCAGCCCTACCTTGCCGCGCTTGACGTAGGAGTCGAACCGGGCCTCCGCGAGCTCCACGCTGCGCCGGGCGACCGCGATCTGCTTCTCCAGTGTTTCCAGGTTGCGGATCGCCTGGCGGACCTCGAGACCCGCCGTTTCTTCCAGTGACCGGATCTGTACCCTGGACTGGCCGGCAAGGAGCCGGTTCTTCGCCAGGTCGGCCTCCGCCGCATCGTTCCCCAACGGGTAGGAGAATTCGAGCCCTACCGCCCAGGAGGGGTATTTTCCGCTCCTCATGTCGTCGAACGCGCTTCCGTAGTCCTGCGCCAGTCCGGAGACTCCCGCGCTCCCCTTGAGCGCAAGGGAAGGCAGGAGGAGGTTCCTTCCGATCTTCGAACTGAACTCCTGGCTCCGCAGGTTGATTTTTGCCTGAAGGATGTCGGGTCGCATCGCGAACGCCTTTTTAAGGGCGCCTTCCTCGGACCGGTCGACCGCGGCCGCCGAAAATTCCGGCTGGGCAAGTTCCAGGGCGGTGTTCGGAGGCATGTTCATGAGGACGAGCAGTGTATCGGCTTCGTCGAGCGCCGTCTTTTCCGCAGCCAGCAGGTCCTTTTCACGTTGCGCGACCCCGAGGCGGGAATCCAGCAGTTCGACCGCCGCCAGTACCCCCGCGCGGACGCGGCCTTCGTTGCTCGCGTGTATTTCGTTGGCGAGAGCCAGGGATGCCTTTCGCGTCTGGAGGTTTTCGCGGGCCTTTATGACGGAAAAATACCGGTCGCGCGTGATTCCGGAAACGGTCAGCGCCTGCGAGCGCCATCCGGCAATCGACGATTCCGTCGCGAATTCCGCCACGGTGATCCCCCGTTCCGTGACTTCCTTGCCGAGCCCCTGGAGGATCGGCTGCGAGAGGGACAGGGAAAAGTCTGGTTGCGCGAAACGCGAGAACGAAGTTCCAAGGTTGTCCTTCCGCCAGGGATTGGCGAATGACGCCGAAGCCGTGGCGCCAGTGGACAGCAGCATGTCGGCCGAGAAATTCGCGTCGACGGACCGGCTCCTTTCCACGAAAAAGGAATCCGGGGCAGCCTGGGAGTTCGATCCACTGTGATCGAGGGCGGCAGTGAAACGTGGGTTGTAGACCGCCCGGGCGCGCCGGATATCCGTGGCCGATACCGCCGGGGTGAAAGTCGCCGCGCGGAGAGACAGGTTGTTCCCGACAGCCGTCCTTACGGCTTGGTCGAGGGAGACGACAGCGCCGCGGGCATGAACGACGGATGTCCCGAGGAAAATGAGCGCAAGGCATGCGCACGCCGCAGTTCTGATGAGAACCTCCCATGCCGCCTGGGGATCGTACCTGATTATAATGCCTGCATCCGCTTTATATAAACACGGACATGGAATAGAATGTTCCTTCAAATATAACGTTTCGCGCGGAGGAAACCTTGCGAAAACTCGCCGTATCGGTACTCGTTCTTGCGATTTCCTGCGGCGCGGCGTATGCCGCCGACGCGCCGAAAAAAGGGGGGAAACCGGTGGTTCTACTGGAAACCAGCATGGGAAACATCAAGGTCGAGCTGTATCCCGACAAGGCGCCGATCACCGTCGCCAACTTTCTTTCGTACGTGAAGGAAGGACATTACGACGGGCTGATCTTTCACCGTGTCATACGTGATTTCATGATCCAGGGGGGAGGGTTCTCGCAAGACATGAGGGAACGGCGCCCCTCCAGGCCGCCCATAAAGAACGAGGCCGGAAACGGGCTCAAAAACGACCGCGGGACGATCGCCATGGCGCGTACGATGGTAGTGGACTCCGCCACCGCCCAATTCTTCATTAACGTGGTGAACAACGATTTCCTCAACCACTCGAATGAAACTCCACAGGGGTTCGGATATGCGGTGTTCGGAAAGGTGATCGAAGGGATGGATGTCGTGGACAAGATCCGGAATGTCCCCATAGGCAGGTCCGGAATGTTCGAGCACCTGCCGGGAAAAACCGTTTCGATCAATAAGGCCGCGGTGGTCCAAGCGGACTCCAAATAACAGTCGCCCGGACTGATCCCCCGGAAAATAAGGGAGGCGCGCATCGGCAAGTAACTTTTGCCGCGTGCATGTCTCCCTTTTTCATTTGAGTCAGCAAGGCACCCGTCTCCCCCTTATGATCCGTCCGCCTTCCGTGTAATTCGGTTTTGAAAATATTTATTACGATATCGCAATAATTCTATTACCGGCCGCCGGACCGGTAATCCGGTGTGAAGGTGAAGTGGAGATTATACCTTTAATAATCGATATGTTATATGTGCGTCAAAAAATTGATGTCCGTCTGTTTCCATTGGCACGCGCCATGAAATACCCCTGTTCGGCAAGCGGTGAGGCGAACCCGCCAAGGCAGGGGAAGCAGGATGAAACGAGCCGGCAAATTCACGAAGACAGCCTTGGCGGTTACGATTGCCATTCTTCTCATAGGATGCGGCGGTGGGGGAGGAGGAGGCGAAAGCGGGCAGGGAACGACTTCCCCGGGGTCTTCCGCCCCTTCGCTGGCGTGGGATCCGCCTACGACATTTTCCGACAATTCGGTCATGGATCCGTACGCGGATCTGGACTACTACGAACTTTATCTGCGTAGCGATGAACAATTTTCCGACAGCGACGTAGCGGTCGCACAGGTTTCGGCGGTTACGAACGTTCTCGGGCCAGACGGACGAACGTATCTCCCTTCCCTTACGAACGCATTCAACCTCAACAACCTGGCCCCGTTCACGCAGAGCGGAACGGTCTATTTCCTCAGCATCAAGTCGGTCGGCGTCGACGGTCTCAGATCCGGCTTTTCGACACCTGTGATGTGGAGTCGCACGTGAGAAGGGGAGAGCGGTAAGGAGGATTCCGTGAAAGCGAAACACGTCATCGCGTCATTGGTTCTCGTAACGGGCATCCTGATATGCGCCTCCGGCGCGCGTGCGGAAACGCTGTCCTGGGACGCGGTAACCACCTACACCGACGGATCCGCCGTTGGGTCCGCAACGGTAACATACACGACTGTCTGGTCGACCAGTTCCAGCCTCGCCTCGCCGAACACCCTGGCGACGGGGGCGTCGTCGACCTCTGTGACTTTCAACGTGAGCACCGCCGGCATGCCCCGGGGAAGCACGATTTATTTCGGTGTCAGGGCCACGGTCGGCGGCGTGAATTCCTCTTATTCGGCCCCCCTGTCCTGGGCAGTCCCCGCGTTTACCCCGTCGTCACCCGTCAACCTGAGGATCCAGTAAACCAACGAAAACGCCCGGCAGGCGGTCAGGGCCTGCCGGGCGCTAAAGCGCGCGGTTGATTGTGGGGGTGGCTCTCCGGCAGGGCCGGAGGAGGGGGGGACCCCCGCCTGTTGCGGCGTCAGTGCGCGCTTGTAAAAACCTCCCCTTCATCGACGTGGTGCGCCACGGGGAACTTTTCGGGCTTCACCAGCATGACGGGCCGTTTTGTCGTCAGCATCACCTGTTCCGCGACGCTTCCCATGAGTACCTTGGAAAAGCCCGTGCGGCCGTGCGTGCTCATGACCAGAATGTCCACGTCCATATCATGGGCATACCCCAGGCGGGACGAGGATCTTCGTGTACATATCCCTTCCTCCTTCTGCGGTTACGTACGCCGGTTGCGAATTCGGGTTGAAGGATGGTCGACTGTATACAGTATACAAAACGTCCGGAGGGTGTCAATGGGAAACATGGCCATCGCCGGGCAGTGCCTTGCGGCGGTACAATGTGCCGCATATCCTCCGGAAACGGCAGGGGTTTCAAGGTGCGTGAAAGACTGATACGGAAGGTTCCGGACGAGATGGACGGATCCAGGCTGGACCGGCTCCTCCGCCGTGTGTTCCCGGATCTGCCGGCGAAAAGCATCCGCTTCGCCATCGAAGGCGGGGATGTTGCGGTAGGCGGAAAGGCCGAGGCGAAGGGCCGGATACTGAGGGCGGGGGAGGTAGTGTCCGTCCGGCGCATCGCGGATCGGGACGACTGGCTGCCTGTGGCGGGGGACCTGCCCGGCGCCGCCATCCTTCACGAGGACGGCGGGGCGGCCGTTCTGCTGAAGCCGGCAAACGTCCACACGGAGCCTCAGAGGCCGCTGGAAGGAGGGACGCTCGCGGGATACCTGCGCTGGAAACATCCGGAAGTCATGGAGATATCGAGGGAACCGGGGCTTACCCTCCTTACGCGGCTCGATTACGCGACGAGCGGAGCGGTGCCGGCCGCGCTATCCGGCGAGGCATTCGAATTCCTGCGGCGCGAGCGCGAAAAAGGGCGGATCGTCAAAACGTATATATGTCTCGTCAGCGGCCGCATGGATAAGGAGATGTCGCTTTCCTTCCTTCTCGACCCGTCGGGAGGGGATAAGGTGAGGGTACGGACGGACCGGTTCGAGGAGGACCCGTTATACTGGACCTATGTGCGGCCGATTCGTATCTCGGCGGACCGCACTCTCGTCCGCGCCGTGATATCGAAGGGTAAACGGCACCAGATCCGGGCGCACCTTGCGGCCGCGGGGTACCCTATCGTGGGCGACCGCCGGTACGGCACGGTTCCCGCCGAGGGACCCGGAAAGCTCCGCCTGATGCTGCATGCCGGGGAAGTGCGGTTTACACACCCTTCGCGCAAGGAGCCGGTTTCCGTGTCCGCGCCGCTCCCGGAGGAATTCGGGGTTATCTGAACGACTGGAGGCGATTCTCGAGTTCCTGCAGCCTTTCACGGTCCTGTGGCAGCTCCGCCTTGTATTTTTCGTACAGGTCGAGGTCCGCCGGATCAACGACGCGTGCGCGTAAGGGATTAAGCGCCAGGTTCCGCCGGTCGTCCACAGTCTTGACAAGCGTTTCCTTCGCGTTGATTTTCGCCTTCATCTGCTCCACTTCCGACGCGAGCGCATCACGCTCCCGGGCCGCTTCAAGTTCGGCATCTTCTTGCGACGCGGGCGTGTTGTGCGGCGCAGGAGGCTGGAATGCCGGCTCGGGACGAGGAGCCGGAGAGGTTTCCGGCGGGGCTTCCTTGATGATGGTCTTCGCCTTCCCGCGGTAGGGAGCGGGAATGTTCGAAACATCGTCGGTGAAATGGGCTGTGCCGCTTTCGTCGACCCAACGGTATATGTCGGCTCCGGCCGCGGAAGGAGACAGAAGCAGAAACGCGGCCAGTACGATCGGGAACCGGCTCACTTGTACATGTACACCGTAAGGATGACGGCTATGGAGCCAGCCAGAAGGAGGGCAAGTGGGATCAGTACGAACGCATCCATGACGATTCTGATAGTACAATAGGGCATCCGGGGAAATCAACGAAGGGACGGCGGACGAAGGGACGGCGGATGGGCGGCGAAGGTTTCGCCAAGGCGCTTTGCTTCATTTTCCTGTGCGTGTTCTGCTGGCCGTTTATAGGCGCGGCGGACCGAGCCATGTCCATCCTCGGGATCCCATCCATCTTCATTTACCTGTTCCTCGGATGGGCGGTTCTCGTCGTTTTCCTGGCGGTCGCAAGCCGGAAGCTGGAGGACTGACGTGCCTCCCCCCCTGTTTTCCGGCACGGCGGTGCTTGCGCTCATATCGGCGTACCTGCTGCTCCTTTTCGGCGTCGGCTACCTTGGCGAGCGCTGGTTTCCGGCTATCCGGGAGCGCGGGCTTGACCGGTACATCTACGTCTTCGCCGCCTGCGTGTACTGCACATCCTGGACGTTCTACGGCTGCATCGGGAACGCGGCGGAGTACGGGGGATCATTCCTCGGGTTGTTCATCGGCCCATCGGTCTTCGCCCTTTGCTGGTGGTTTTTCCTAAGGAAGATGGTGCGTGTCTGCCGGGCGCACAACATCACGTCGGTGCCGGATTTCCTGAGCGTGCGGTACGGCGGGCATGCCTGGATCGGTCCGCTCGCGACGTTGCTCCTCGTAGTCGGCAGCGTCCCCTACATATCGCTGCAGCTGCGCGCGGTCTCCATCTCGTTCGACCTGATCGCCGGGTCCGCAGGGGGAAGGTCAGGATACGCGGAGCCGATGCTCCTGGTGTTCCTGTTCCTCGGGGCGTTCGCTCTTTTCTTCGGAGGCCGCTACCTCGACTTCACGAAGCCCCAGGGAGGCCTGCTGACGGCGGTCGCGCTGGAGTCCGTCGTCAAGATCGTGATCTTCGTGGCGGCGGGGCTTTTCGTCTGCTACGGCGTCTTCGACGGGATGGGAGATATATACGGAAGGATCCTGTCGCACCCCGAATGGAGCCGCCTTGCGACGGTCAGGGACGTCCCGGGAGGGGGCTATTCACGCTGGCTGGCGTACATGGCGATAGCCTCGATCGACGTGCTGCTGCTTCCCCGCCAGTTCCACATCCTCGTCGTGCAGAACAACGACGAGAAGCACATAAAGACCGCCATGTGGATGTTCCCGCTCTACCTGCTCGCGATCAACATGTTCGTGATCCCGATCGCGTTCGGCGGCATCCTCCTCGGGTTGCCGGCCTCCGCGGGCGACAAGTACATCCTCTCCATTCCCATGCTGGCGGGGAACAGGTCCTTGAGCCTCGCCGTATTCCTCGGGGGGTTCTCGGCCGCCACCGCCATGGTGATGGTTTCATCCGTCGCTCTGGGAAAGATGGTCGCGAACAACCTCGTGATCCCGGCGATCCTGCGGCTTCGGAAAGGGTTCCACGCCTATACCTACCTGCTGGCTGCCGCCCGCGGCTCGATGCTGATCGTCCTCATGCTCGGGTACCTCTATGCGATGCTCATGTCGCGCAACATGGTCCTGATGGAAATCGGCGTCATCTCCTTCGTCGCCGTCGCACAGTTCGGCCCCGCGGTCTTCGGCGGGCTCTACTGGAAACGCGCGAGCACGAGGGGGGCTCTGCTGGGCATCTGCCTGGGTTTCGCCGCCTGGTTCTACACCCTTGTCCTCCCCGCAATGGTGAAGGCCGGCTTCGTGGGGGGCGGGATACTCGCCGACGGGCCCTTCGGGATAGCGGTCCTCGCGCCGACACGGCTTCTGGGGCTGGGCATCGCGGACCCTGTGGGAAACGCCGTCTTCTGGAGCCTGTTTCTCAATTGCCTCGGTTTCGTCGCCGGATCCTACCTGGCCGCACCTGGCCGGGAGGAGGACCGCCGGTTCGAGCGGTTCGACCCGGCGGCGACAGGGCGACGGTTCCCCGCGGCGGTGCCTGTAATCGCCTCCGCCGGGGGTGCGCATTACCTTTCATTGGAAGATGTCGAGGAAGTGGTGACGCGGTACGCGGGCCACGAAAAGGACGGGGAGATCGGGGAGGTGGTCAGGGAGATCCGGGAAGTGAAAAACCGCGGGGAGACGCGCGAAGCCGTGATACGGCAGATGGACCTGCCGCAGCGGCTGGAGCGGATCCTGACCGGATCGATCGGCGTCATCGCCGCCAGGAACGTCCTGCGCGACATGCTCCCGCTTTCGCTGGCCGAAGCGCGCACGCTGGTCGAATCGTACAGGGAGATGGAGAAGGACCTCGCAAGCACGCGTGAGGAGATTTCGCACAAGGAAGGGGAGATCAGGGCGAAGGAGAGGTTTCTTGCCAGCGTCGTGAGGAGCATAGACGACGGCATCGTCTCGCTCGACTTCGACGGAAGGATCATCAACGTCAACGAGGGCGCCTGCCGTCTCTTCCAGCGCGCGGAGTCGGAAATGATCGGATTCGACTTCAACATCCTGATCTGCGACACGGAGTACCGCGAGAAGCGCCGGATCATCGCCCGCTCCACCTACAGGACCGGTTTCTGGCGGGGCGAGGTCGAGATCGTCCGGAAGGACGGGACCACCGCGGACGCGCTTCTTTCCACCGCGAAGATCATCGACGACCGGGGCAAGCCGATGGGCTTCGTCTCGTCTTTCAAGGACCTCACCGAGATCAAGGCGATGCAGAACAAAATGCTGCAGAGCGAGAAGCTCGCCTCGCTGGGCCAGATGGCCGCAGGGGTCGCGCACGAGATCCGGAATCCGCTGGGCTCCATCAAGATGAGCCTGCGGCTGCTTCGGGACGAAATCCGCGGTGCGGAGGAAGCGGACGTGGTGGAACACATCCGTGACGCGGTAGGATCGATGGAAGTGATCGTCAACGAGCTGCTCGACTACACGCGGGAGATCGTCCTCCAGGTGGACGAGTACGACCTGCACGGGATAGCGAAGTCGGCGGTTTTCGGGCTGGAGGAAGACTGGGGGGAGAGAGGCGTGGTAGTGGAAGTGACCGGTTCGGGAGGACCGCTGACGGCTGCGGTGGACGGGGTTCGGATCAAGCAGGTTATCACCAACATCGTGAAGAATGCCGTCGAGGCGGCCCCTCCGGGAAGCGGAAGGGTGAACGTAAGCGTTGCGGGGCAGGACGGTTTCGTGCGGCTTTCGGTCGAAGATAACGGCCAGGGCATGACCGCGGAGGAGGTAGCGAAGGTGTTCCAGCCGTTCTACACGACGAAGGCGCAGGGGGTGGGGCTGGGAATGCCCATCGTCAAGCGTCTTGTCGAGCTTCACGGCGGGGAAGTGCGGGTCGCATCCCGGGAAGGAAAAGGGACGCAGGTGTCCGTAACTCTGCCGCGTTTCCCATTCGGGGCGGGAGGAGGAAACCCATGAAGCGGAAGATCCTGCTGGTCGACGACGAGGAGATATTCCTCCGTCCGCTCGCCAAGACGATCCTCTCGGCGGGCTTCCTGGTCGACACGGCCTCCTCGGTACCCGCGGCGTGGGAGAAACTGCGGAACGACGAGTTCGACCTTGTCGTGAGCGACGTCCGGATGCCCGGCACGGACGGCATCGCCTTCACCGCCTCCCTCCACGAGGAGTTTCCCGAACTCCCGGTGATTCTCATGACGGCATACGGGAGCATCAAGACGGCCGTCGACGCGATGAAGGCGGGGGCGGGAGACTATATCCTGAAGCCCTTCGAGCCCGACGAGATGCTGCTCATGGTCCGGCGCATCCTCGAGATCCACGACCTGCGGGTCGCGGACAAGTACCGGGCCACGCGCAACCAGGAGGCGTTCGAATTCCGGAAGACGGTGGTCTGCGAGAGTACCGCGATGCGCCGCCTCCAGGAGGACGTCGATAACGTTTTGCCTCTCGACACCACGGTATTGCTTTCGGGGGAGACCGGCACGGGGAAACAGCTGATCGCCCGCGGCATCCACTACAGCGGTCCGAGGAAGAACGGGCCTCTGATCGAGATCAACTGCGCGGCGATTCCCGAGACGCTCTTCGAATCGGAACTGTTCGGCTTCGCGAAGGGCTCCTTCACCGGGGCCACAAGCGAGCGAAAGGGCCACTTTCACCTGGCGGACGGCGGAACCCTGTTCCTCGACGAGATCGGGGAAGTCCCCCTTTCCCTGCAGACGAAGCTGCTCTCGGCGATACAGGAGCGGAAATTCATCCGGATCGGCGGGAGCCGGCAGATCGACGTGGACGTGCGCATCATCGCCGCGACGAACAAAACGCTCGAGGAAGAAGTGGCCGCCGGCAGGTTCCGCAAGGACCTT
Organism: Deltaproteobacteria bacterium; assembly: GCA_016218975.1. Lineage (NCBI taxonomy): Bacteria > Pseudomonadati > Myxococcota > Myxococcia > Deltaproteobacteria bacterium. The sequence continues at coordinate 224,943 of JACRCO010000037.1, read as the reverse complement.
TTCTTCCGGCTGAACGTCTTCCCGCTCCGCGTTCCTCCGCTTAGGGAACGCAAGGAGGACATCCCCGTGCTGGGAGAGATCTTCCTTTTGAGGTTCGCACGGAAATGCGGAAAGAAGATCAGGCGGCTGTCTGCGGAAAGCGTCGTCGCCATCCAGTCGTACGACTGGCCGGGGAACGTCCGCGAACTGGAAAACATCATCGAGCGCGCCGTGATCCGCGAGAAGGGGGAGGAGCTCCGCATCCCGCCCGACCTGTTGTTCCCGTCCGGGACAGGCGAAGGGTTCCCGTATTCTTCCGACATGCCGTTCCGCGAGGCGAAGGAGCGCGTCGTCTCGTTCTTCGAGAAACGGTACATCGAGGACCTGCTGCGCCGCTCGGGCGGGAAGCTGACGGAGGCCGCAAGGGCCGCGGGCATGGACAACAAGAACTTCTCCGAGAAAATGAAACGTTACGGCATCATGCTCGACGACTATCGCGGGGGATAGTCTCCGGCCTCCCGGTTGCAATTATCTGGACGTACGGGCGGGCATGATGGTGAAAAAATTTGCGTACAGTTACCCGGTTTGTTACTAAAACGGAGTCCAATCTTTAAGACTGTTTATGTAGCGAAGTTTTATTGTCGAATATCCTGCAGTAAAAATTAACGAAAAATAAGTTTACGCAAAGTGCGGATTATTGGAACCGCAGGCATAATTATTGCGGTGAATAATTGGCCAAGAAGGTTTGCGATCTGGATCAGATACCGGACTGACGTCGTCTTGCCGGAAGCCTTCGATAATAAGAGGGGGGAACAATCCGTGATTTTCAGGAATCGAAGAGCGCGAGGAATCGCGGCGTGGGCGATACTGTGCATACTGCCGGCGGCGGGAACCGCCATTGCATCACCCAGTTACACTTTCACCGACCTGGGAACCCTTGGGGGAAGTTTAACCCAGGCCAAGGACATCAACAATTCCGGGCAGGTGGTCGGAGGGGCCACCACAGCCGGAAACGTCTCGCACGCCTTCCTGTACAGCGGCGGGACGATGACCGACCTGGGCACGCTGGGAGGGGTCTCGAGCTATGCCTTAGGCATCAACAATTCCGGGCAGGTGGTAGGTGGTTTCAGCACAAACGGATTCAACAACCACGCTTTCCTGTACAGCGGCGGAACGGTGACCGACCTGGGCACGCTGGGCGGAAGCAGCAGTGCCTCCGGCATCAACGACTCCGGGAAGGTGGTCGGAGAGGCCACCACAGCCGGAAACTTCTCGCACGCCTTCCTGTACAGCGGCGGGACGATGACCGACCTGGGCACTGTGGGGGGAACCGACAGCAGCGCCTCCGGCATCAACGACTCCGGGAAGGTGGTCGGGGGATCCTTTACTGCCGGATACGCCTACCACGCCTTCCTCTATAACGGCGTGTCGATGACCGACATTGGCACGCTGGGCGGGAGCAGCAGTGAAGCCCTGAGGATCAACAACTCCGGGCAGGTGGTAGGGTGGTCCAGCATAGCCGGGAACGCCCAACGTGCCTTCCTGTACAGCGGCGGCAAGATGATCGACCTGGGCACCCTGGGCGGATTTTCGACTGCCTCCGGCATCAACAATGCCGGGCAAGTGGTCGGGTGGTCCGGCACGGCCGGGAACGGCAATCACGCCTTCCTCTACAGCGACGGGGCAATGACCGACCTGAACATGATCGTTTCCGAGATCTTCGGATGGGGCGCCACTTATGCGACGGACATCAACGACGCCGGGCAGATCGTAGGGTATGGTAAGGCTACGGACGGCACCACGAGATCCTTCCTCCTCACGCCGAACGCCGCCCCGGTGCCTCTGCCGGGAACCATGACATTGTTCGGAAGCGGATTGGCAGCGCTGGCGTGGTCCGGGAGAATTCGCCGCAAGAAATGAACACGTACCGGGGCGGTTGTCCTTCCTGTCATAAGATATGACCTGCCATAGGGTATGCCCTTTACGTGTAACCGGGCGTGCGCCGCATTGGCATTTTTACCAAGAGTTTACGACGCTTTCTTGGTATCGTTGCCATCCGATTCCGAAAAACAGAAATTCATTCTAAAAGTTATTCATAAGCTTTCCGGCCATATCCGCCTGACCTTTCAGGACATTTATCCATAAGAAAATATTTCAAACACCGGTTGGCCGGTGGCATGTGGATTGCTGTTACATTTTCCGATCACCTCGGGGGAATCTATTAATGCCGCTACTGAAAATCGACGACGTCCATCTTTCGTTCGGGGGCGTGAAGGCCATCAACGGAGTGTCGATCGAAGTCGCAAAGGGTAAAATACACGCCATCATAGGCCCGAACGGCGCCGGCAAGACGTCGGTGTTCAACTGCATCTCCTGCGTCTACAAGCCGCAACAGGGGGGCGTCATATTCGAAGGGAGCCGGATCACCGGAATGAAGCCGGACCGGGTCGCCCACCTTGGGATCGCGCGCACGTTCCAGAACATCGCACTCTTCCATCACATGACGGTACTCGACAACCTGATGCTGGGCCGCCACCTCTACCTGAAGCGCGGCTTCTTCACCGGCGGCATTTACCTCGGTCCCGCCCGGACGGAAGAAATAGAGAACCGGAAGGCGGTCGAGGACATAATCGACTTCCTGGAAATCGAGAACATCCGCAAGAAGCCGGTCGGAACGCTCGCCTACGGGCTGCGCAAGCGCGTGGAGCTGGCGCGGGCGCTCTCCCTGAAACCGAAGCTCCTGCTGCTCGACGAACCTATGGCGGGGATGAACCTTGAGGAAAAAGAGGACATGGCCCGCTTCATCCTCGACATCAACGAGGAGTGGGGGGTGACGATACTCCTGATCGAGCACGACCTCGGCGTGGTGATGGACATAAGCCACCGGGTGAGCGTCCTCGATTTCGGCGTGAAGATCGCCGAAGGGGAGCCCGCCGAAGTGGCGAACGATCCCACCGTCATCCGCGCCTACATCGGCGAGGAAGACGATTTTCTGCGGAAGCTGGAGGAGCGTTAAAAAGCGATGAAGGAAATCCTGGCCCGTCACGATACGTTCCCGAAGCTCCTCGCCCGCAACGCCGAGCGGCTCGGAGACAAAAAGATCGCCATGCGCGAGAAGGAGTTCGGCATCTGGCAGGAGTTCACCTGGAAGGAATACCACGAGCACGTGAAGTATTTCTCGCTGGGGCTGGTTTCGTTGGGGCTGGCTCCCAACGACAAGGTCGCGATCATCGGGGACAACAGGCCCGAGTGGGTATGGGCCGAAGTCGCCGCGCAGGCGGCAGGGGCGATCCCGCTCGGCCTGTACCAGGATTCTACGCTCAAGGAGGTCGCCTACGTCATCGACCATTCCGATTCCACGTTCGTGGTGGCCGAGGACCAGGAGCAGGTGGACAAGATCCTCGACATGAAGGAGCAGCTCCCGAAGGTCCGGTACATCGTCTACAGCGATCCGCGGGGGATGCGAGGCTACAAGGAGCCGTACCTCCTCGACTTCAAGGAAGTGGAGAACTTCGGGCGGGAACTGGAGCAGAAGGAGCCCGGGCTCTACGAGAAGAAGATCGCCGAGACGAAGCTCGAGGACCTTGCGCTAATCTGCTACACGTCCGGCACGACGGGTTTTCCCAAAGGGGCGATGCTGTCATTCCGCAACCTGCTCACGATGGCCGCGAACCTGATGGAGGTGGATCACAAGGGGGAAAAGGACGAGTTCGTCTCCTTCCTTCCGCTGGCGTGGATCGGCGAGCAGATGATGTGCCTTTCCAGCGCGCTGCTCACGGGCTTCACGGTGAACTTCCCGGAGAAGCCGGAGACGGTGCAGGAGAACATCCGCGAGGTCGGCCCCACGATCATGTTTTCTCCCCCCCGTATCTGGGAAAACATGACCTCCACGGTCCAGGTGAAGGTGATGGACGCCTCCTGGCTAAAGCGTGCGATGTACCACTGGGCGGTGCCCGTCGGCTACGAATACGCCGACACCATCTTCAGGAAACGGAAGCCGTCCGCCGGGCTCCTGGTGCGCCACCGGCTCGCCTATTACCTGGTGTTCCGCGCCCTGAAGGACCGGCTGGGCCTCCTGCGGATCCGCACCGCGTCTACCGGCGGGGCCGCATTGGGCCCGGACGTCTTCAAGTTCTTCAACGCGATGGGCGTGAACCTCAAGCAGATATACGGGCAGACCGAGATCTCGGGAATCTCCTGCATCCACCGGGACGGCGACATCAATTTCGATTCCGTGGGCAAGCCGATCCCGGAAACGGAAATCGCCCTGTCCGATTCCGGCGAGATCCTTTCGCGCAGCCCGTCGGTTTTCCTGGGTTACTACAAGAACCCGGAGGAGACGGAGAAGACTCTCTCCGACGGATGGCTGCACTCCGGCGACGCCGGGTACTTCAACGAAGACGGGCACCTGATCGTCATCGACCGCGTCAAGGACGTCATGCACCTGAACGACGGGACGAGGTTCTCTCCCCAATTCATCGAGAACAAGCTGAAATTCTCTCCTTACATAAAAGAATGCGTCTGCCTTGGGAACGTGCGGGACTTCATCGCCTCGATGATCTGCATCGATTATCCCAACGTGGGTAAATGGGCGGAAAGCCGCCGTATCTCCTACACGACATACACCGACCTCGCCTCCAAGCCCGAGGTCGTCGACCTGATCATGAAGGAGACCGCGAAAGTCAACGAGACGCTTCCCGCTACCACGCGGATCAAGAAGTTCTGCCTGCTGTACAAGGAGCTGGACGCCGACGACGACGAGCTGACCCGCACGCGGAAGGTCCGGCGCGCATTCGTGGGGGAGCGGTACAAGCACGTGATCGAGGGGATGTACGCGGGCGAGATGTCGATCCCGATCGACGCCGTGATCAAGTACCAGGACGGCAAGACATCGAACATCAAGACGACTCTCGTCGTGAAGGACCTGTGAGGAGGACGGCATGACGACGCAATACCTGCTTCAGCTCGTCATCAGCGGGTTGGTCATCGGCAGCATCTACGCGGCCGTGGCGCTGGGGTTCACGATCATCTACAAGGCGACGCGAGTCGTGAACTTCGCGCAGGGCGAGCTTCTGATGGTGGGCGCATATGTTTGCTTCGCCTTCGTGGTGCAGATGGGCATCCCATTCTGGGCGGCGTTGCTGCTGACGATCGCGTTCGCAATGGTCCTCGCGCTTTTCCTTGAGAGGTTGATCCTCAGGCCCATGATCGGAGAGCCGATCATCTCCATCATCATGGTCACAATCGGGCTTGCCCTCGTGTTCAGGTCCATCGTTTCGGCCATATGGGGGACGGAGATCCTCGTCTACGAGCCGAAGCTCTTCCCGCAGCAGATGATCGAAATCGGCGGCCTCCCCATCTCCCAGGAGTTCGTCTGGTGCTTCGTCCTGTCGCTGTTCCTCCTGGCGGTCTTCTCGCTCTTCTTCAAATATTCCAAGGCGGGCGTCGCGATGCGGGCCACCGCCTTCAACCAGCAGGTCGCACAGTCGATGGGGATCTCCGTCAAGCAGATCTTCGCGCTGTCCTGGGTGATCTCCGCGGTCGTCTCCGGGATCGGCGGGGTGCTTATCGGCAACATCAACGGAATCAACAGCTCCCTCTACCACTTCGGGCTCAAGGTTTTCCCGGCCACGATCCTGGGAGGGCTCGATTCCATCCTCGGCGCGGCGCTGGGCGGGCTGATCATAGGGCTCCTCGAAAACCTGTCGGACGGAATATGCAAGAACTACTTCGACTTGAGCGGCGTGAAGGAAGTCGCGCCGTTCGTATTCCTGGTCATAATCCTTATGATCAAGCCGTACGGACTGTTCGGAACCAAGGAGATCGAGCGGGTATGAAATTGCAGGCAAACTGCCCAAGGGGTTAGCGGATGCATTATTGCGGAGACTATCGAACATCCTACGAGAAGGACGCGGAGATCTTACAGACTCCTTTCATCAAGGTCTGCATGGGGCTGTTCCTCGCGTTCCTCCTTGTCTTGCCGCACATGCTCAAGGGAGAGTATCTCTGGATCCTCCTCCAGATCCTGATCGCTTCGATCGGGGCCGTCGGCATCAACATCCTCACCGGATTCACCGGGCAGATTTCCCTCGGGCAGGGAGCGTTTCTCGGAGTCGGGGCCTACACGTCGGCATACATCACGGCGAAGATGGGGCTCTCATTCTGGGTCGGCGTCCCGGCTGCGGGCGTCGTCACGGCCCTGTGCGGCATGGTGTTCGGGATCCCTTCATTGCGCCTCAAAGGTCTTTATCTTGCCATCGCGACTCTGGCGTCCCAGTTCATACTGGAGTGGATATTCATCCGGTGGGAGGCGGTGACCGGCGGCAGTTACGGTATTACGATTCCGCGCCCGTCGATCGGCGAGTTCACGTTCGCTTCGGACCTTTCCTATTACTACATTGTCCTGGCAATCACGGTCCTGATGATCCTGTTCGCGACGAACCTGATGCGCACACGGACGGGGCGTGCATTCATGGCGGTGCGCGACCATTACATCTCCGCGGAGATCATGGGGATAAGCCTCTTCAAGTACCGCCTGCTTTCGTTCGGCATCTCATCGTTTTATGCCGGTGTGGCGGGGGCGCTGTTCGGTCACTCGCTTAAGTTCGTCACGTCGGAGCAGTTCAATATAGAAGTCTCCGTCGTCTATCTCGCGATGATCATCATCGGCGGGCTGGGAAGCATCATCGGCTCGGTGTTCGGAGCAGTGTTCATGATCCTGCTGCCGAAAGTCCTGTCGGTTGTGACTGAGATCGTGCAGGCCGACCTGCCGAGCATCGCGAAGCTTGCGATCGCCTTCGAGCACGGGATATTCGGGCTGATCATCGTCCTGTTCCTGATCTTCGAGCCCGACGGTCTGGCCCACCGGTGGAAAATGATCAAGGCCTACTGGAAGCTGTACCCGTTTTCGTATTGAGCGTGCTATCGAGCGTACAACCTTGGCGTCACATCCAATGGGGGAAAAAACCTTAAGGGAAAGGGGGTACGGGGACGGTAAATGTGGACGGAACGGCACCACGGCAAAGGGAATTTTACGCCGGATGAAACCGGCACCAACCACAAGTTGAAGGAGGGGAGAATGAGAAAGGGAACGATCCGGATCGCCGCCGTCGTGGCATGTGCGCTGTTCCTCGCCGCAGGCGTGGCAACGGCCGCCGACATCAAGGTGGGGCACCTCGCAGACCTGACCGGCCCGACCTCTTCGGTCGGCAACCCTTACGCCAAGGGGATCCAGGACTACAAGAATTACATCAACGGCAAGGGCGGGATCAACGGCAAGAAGATCGACATGCTGATGTTCGACTACGCTTACGACAAGAACAAGGCGATCAACCAGTACAAGAAATACGTTGAAGAGAAGGTCGTTGCGGTCCAGGGCTGGGGCTCGGGCGACACCGAGGCGCTCACCGGCTTCGTCGCGCAGGACAAGATCCCCTACATATCCGCGTCCTATTCCGCGCACCTTATGGACATGTCTAAGGCCCCATACAACTTCTTCATCGCCGCCGACTACACTACGCAGCTTCGCGCGGGACTGAAGTACATCAAGGACAATTGGAAAGAGAAGCGTAAACCCAAGGTGGCGTTCATCTACCCGAACGTTCCCTACGGCATCGCTCCCATCAAGGGCGGGAAGGAATACGCCAAGGAACTCGGGTTCGAAATCGTGGGCGACGAGGAAGTCGGGCTGAAGGCCATCGAGGCGAACTCACAGATGCTGTCGCTCAAGAGCAAGGGCGCCGACTTCGCATGGATCGGCGGGACGACTCCTTCCACGGCGGTCATCCTTAAGGACGCCAAGAAGCTCGGCCTCAAGACGAAGTTCTTCGTAAACCTTTGGGGGAACGACGAAGACCTCTTCAAGATGGCGGGCGACGCGGCCGATGGAGCGCTGGGTCTGCAGGCCGCAGCGCTTTACGGCGAAAACGTTCCCGGCATGAAGCTCATCAAGGAGATCACGAAGAACCAGTACCAGAACACCCATTACGTCCGCGGCTGGGTCTCCATGATGGTCCTTTGCGAAGCCCTGAAGATCGCGGACAAGAAGGGCCAGCTTAACGGCCCCGGCGTAAAGGCGGCTCTCGAGTCGATCAAGAATTTCGACACGGGCGGGCTGACCTCCAGGATCACCTTCGATCCGAAGGATCATCGTCCGAATATGTCGGCGAAGATCTACGAGTACCAGAAAGGAAAGTTGGTCCTGAAGAAGACGATCGAGCTTCCGCGCAAGATGGAGTGGCTCGGGCTGTAAAGCGTCAACGGGCGCAGGGGGGAGGATATCCTCCCCCCGATCTCCCGGAAATCCTACGGCGGGCGGGATTGCATGCTTAAAGTGAACAACATAGAGGTGATCTACTCGGACGTTATCCTGGTGCTCAAGGGGCTCTCTCTCGTCGTGCCGCAGGGGCAGATCGTGGCGCTCCTGGGGGCGAACGGCGCGGGAAAGAGCACAACCCTCAAGGCGATCTCCGGCCTCCTCAAGTCCGAGGAGGGAGAGGTGACCGACGGAGAGATCCTTTTCGAGGGGGAGAAGATAAACGGGCGCGACGCGGAGGATATCGTCCGGCGGGGGATCTTCCAGGTGATGGAAGGCCGCAGGGTGTTCGAGGACCTGACGGTGGAGGAGAACCTGCGGTGCGGAGCGTATACGCGGAAGGACGGGAAGAACGTCAAAGGGGATTACGAGCGGGTCTACACCTATTTTCCACGCCTGAAGGAGCGCCGGAAGGGGCTGGCCGGGTACCTGTCCGGCGGCGAGCAGCAGATGCTGGCCATCGGGAGGGCGCTCATGGCCCGGCCGAAGCTGATGCTTCTTGACGAGCCGTCTCTCGGGTTGTCGCCTCTCCTTGTGAAGGAGATCTTCGCTATAATCAAGGACATAAACGAAAAGGAGAAATCGACGATCCTTCTCGTGGAGCAGAACGCCCGCGTAGCCCTCTCCATTTCGAGCTACGGCTATATCATGGAGAACGGAAAGGTCGTCCTCGACGGGGAGACGGAAAAACTGGCGAACAACGAGGACGTCAAGGAGTTCTACCTCGGCATGAACGAAGTCGGCGCCCGGAAATCCTACCGCGACATCAAACACTACAAACGCCGCAAACGCTGGCTCTCGTAACTAAGCGCAAAAACAGGGACACTCTTAAAAACAGGGACGTTCTTAAAAAGTTTCGAACAACGATAATTTACCTGCAAACAGGGACGTTCCTGAACTTTTTTCTTGGTAAAGTTTATAATTTCTTGATCGAAAAAGTTCAGGAACGTCCCTGTTTGTAAGTTTATTTTTTCCCGATTCATAGTGTTCCTCTTAAGCCGGAGAGGAGTTTTCAATGATCGACCGGACGCGCGGGTTCTATTACGAAGAGCAGGAGAAGATGTCGCCGAAGGACCGGGCGGGATACCAGAACCGGATCTTCCGGGAAACGGTGCGATACGCCTACGAGAAGGCTCCGGGAACGCGCAAGAAGATGGACGAGGCGGGCGTACGGCCGGAGGACGTAAAGGACGTCACCGATTCGAATAAAATCCCCCTGACCCGGAAAGCGGACCTGAAAAACATCCAGAAAGCGGAACCGCCGTTCGGCGGCCTGGCTTCCGTGGAGCCGGGTCAAATGCGCCGCATTTACGTATCGCCGGGCCCGACCTACGATCCTGAAGGGAGGGACGGGACCCACTGGCGATGGGAGAAGGCTTTCGTGGCCGCAGGTTTCCGCGAGGGCGATATCGTCCAGAACACGTTCATGTATCACTTTTCTCCGGCGGGCTTGATGTTCGACGAAGCGCTGATCCGGATCGGTTGCACCGTGATCCCGGCCGGTGTCGGCAACACCGAGATGCAGGCGCAGGTTTTAAGGGACCTGTCCGTCACCGGGTACGTCGGGACGCCGTCGTTCCTGATGTCCATTCTGGAGAAGGCCAGGGAGATGGGTGTGACGCCCGGGGACGGATTGATGCTCCAGGTCGCGCTGGTCGCCGCGGAGATGCTGCCGGAATCGCTCCGCAAACGGTTCAGGGAGGAATTCGGTATCCGGGTCCGACAGGCATACGGTACTGCCGATGTGGGATCGCTCGCATACGAGTGCCACGAGGCGAACGGAATGCACATCAACGACGAGATCGTGATGGAGCTCCTCGACCCCGCTTCCGGCAAGACCGTCGGGCCCGGCGAGATCGGCGAGGTTGTCGTCACCCTGCCGAACACGATCTATCCGCTTGTCCGTTTCGCCACCGGAGACCTTTCCATCCGCACCGAAGAAACGTGCCGTTGCGGCCGAACCTCCTCCCGCCTCGTACGTATCGTGGGAAGGGTGGACCAGGTGACCAAGATCAAGGGGATGTTCGTCCATCCCGAACAGGTGATGCAGCTCGAAAGGAAGGTTCCGGAAATATCCGCCGCGCAGATCGTGGTTTCCCGGGCAGGTCACGAGGATAAAATGGAGATCCGCGCGCTGCTCGCCGCCGGTGCGGCTTCCTCGGACTCGCTCCGGGAGAGGATCGCCGAGACCGCGCGGGAGTTGACGCGCCTGCGGGGCGAGGTCGTATTTCTGCAGGAATCGGAGATGACCGAGCGGGAAAAGAAAATCATCGACGCACGAAAGTGGGATTGACTGAGAAAAAGCGGGATAATGTTCCCCGAAAAGGAGAAGATCGATGGACGCCGCCACGCTGAACGCCCAACTCGAAAAATATCTGCGCGTGCATACTTTCCCGGTGGGAATAAAGTCCTTCAAGCCCGGCGAGCCGCTTCCGGATAAGGTTAAGATTCCATCGAAGCATCTTGGAGTAAAGGTCGCCGTCTGCCAGGCGATATCCATCGCACGCCGTTACGGTTGGGCGGTTGCGATGTCCGGTGCGGACGTTTCCTGCCCGATCGCGAAAGCCGTGTTCGGCTTCGAGGAACGAAACGAATACTATTCATCGGGGACGCTGGCGGAGGGGATGTACGCCGCCTGCCGCGAGGCGGGCGCAAGGTTCGAGGATGCACTGGAGAAATACGACTACGGCGAGTATGCCCATGTGGTAGCCGGTCCGCTCGGCCGCGCGAACTTCATTCCCGACACCGTACTGGTTTACGGAAATTCCGCGCAGGTGCTTAGGCTGCTCAACGCCTGCCTCTACAAGAAAGGCGGCAGCATCAAGAGCGACTTTTCCGGCCGAGGTGATTGCGCCGATATCGTCATCAAAGGGAAAAAAACCGGTGAGCCGCAGGTCATCCTTCCATGCTTCGGCGACAGGGTCTTCGGCATGACGGGCGACGACGAGATGGCGTTCACCTTTCCGTTCGCAATGAGCGAAGAGGTTGTCGAGGGGCTTGAGAAGACGCACGCAGGCGGCGTCCGATACCCGGTCCCCGTCTTCCTGCGTTACCAGGCCGAATTCCCCAAGTCCTACCAGGAACTCGAAACACTCTGGTCCGAGAAAAAATAACGACGAATACTTAATAACGGGGACGTTCCTTATATATTCACGTATCTCATCCGTGATGGGGTGTAACTAATAATAGTTGCAATCCGCTTTTCCTGTACGGTATGATCGACACGTGACAAAACGCGATAAGTTAATTCAACGGTTCCGTTCCAGACCGAAAGATTTCACATGGAACGAACTCGTAGCAATGCTGGAGGGATTCGGATATAGCAGAGCGGGCATCGGGAAAACCGGCGGATCACGCGTTCGTTTTTCCCACCCGGATTATCCGCAGATAAACCTTCATCGGCCCCATCCAACCCCGATTTTGAAGCGTTATCAAGTGGAGCAGGTCGAGGAACTCCTGAAGGGGGAAGGATTGATATGAAAAACATGATGACCCATCTCGGATATTACGGTTCCGTATGCTACAACGATGAGGACCGGATCTTTTACGGAAAAATCGAATTCATCCGGGCATTGGTAAGTTACGAGGGAACAGATGTGGCCTCACTGAGGAAGGCGTTTGAAGAGTCGGTCGATGACTATCTGGAGATGTGTGGCAAACGAGGGATCGAGCCGGAGAAATCATTAAAAGGCAGTTTCAATGTTCGCATTGGCCCCGAATTGCACCGCCGGCTTGCACTGACTGCTGCCCGCAAGGGTTTGAGCCTGAATAAATACATAGCAGACCTGCTGAAAAAGTCCGCTTAGCTCTATTCCATCCCGTGTTAGAGTTTGGAGGATCGTCCCGGGTATAATTGTGGAAAAAAGTTAAGGAACGTCCCCGTTTTCAAGTTTTTAAGAACGTCCCTGTTTTTGGGAGGGGTATGTACAGGCTGACGCCGAAAGAGGAGATAGGAAAGCGGTTGGCGGCGCTTCGGGCGAGGCTCATCGAGGCAGGCGTCGATGCAGCGGTCGTGGTTCAGAATGCCGACCTGTTTTATTTCGCAGGCTCCATCCAGCAGGGGATCCTGGTGGTCCGCGCCGAGGGAGATCCGGTCTACTTCGTACGAAAGGTGTACGAGCGCGCGATGACCGAATCGCCTGTCGAAATCATCGAAAGGATCGCAAGCCCCAGAGAGATCCCCGCCTATTTCGAGAAAAAGGGCATTGCCTTCCGGTCGCTCGGGTTCGAGATGGACGTCATGCCGGTGCAGACCTTCAACCGTTACTCCTCAATGTTTCCAGCCGCGAAGGCGGTGGACATATCCGCCATCGTAAGGGAAATCCGCTCGGTCAAGGGGCCGTCCGAAATCGATGCGCTGCGCGCCTGCGGAAAAAATCTTTCTGCGCTCATATCCTCCGCCCGGCAGGAGATACGGCCCGGCATGACCGAAAAGGAGCTGCAGGGAATTCTACAGGGCAGGGCGATCGCCGCCGGCCACACGACCATCACCCGAATGCGCGCCTGGAACCAGGAAGTGGGGCTGGGATGCGTGATTTCCGGACCTGACGCCGCGATACCCTCCTACGCCGATTTCCCGACCGCCGGAAAAGGATTGGGCCCGTACGCCCCCGCAGGGCAGGGACATCGTCCCTTCGGCGTCGACGAGCCGATCATCGTCGATACCATGTGGGCGCAGGACGGCTACCTGGTTGACATGGCCCGGACCTTCGTAATCGGCACGCTGCCGGAGAAGCTCGCCAAAGCCTACGCCATGACGGTCAAGATCCTGCGGAACATCGAAAGCGCCATACGCCCGGGAGCGGTAGCGGGAGACCTTTACGAAATCGGACTGGAAATGGCGTCTCGCGGTCCCTTCGCTGCGAAATTCATGGGCCCTCCCGGATACAACGTCAAGTTCATCGGGCACGGCATCGGGATCGAAACCGACGAGATTCCTTTCATCGCCAAAGGATCGAAGACCGTCCTGGCGGCAGGGATGACGTTCGCCATGGAACCCAAGTTCGTCTTCCCCGGCGAAGGCGCGGTCGGAATAGAGAACGCATATCTCGTCACACATGAGGGGTTCGAGAAACTCACTATAATGGAAGAAGAAGTCATCGCCTGCGACGTCCAAGGCCGATAAGGAGGGTGCATAAAATGGTCGATTTCCTGAACAGGGAGGATGCGCTGCTCCTCGTGGTGGACGTACAGTCCCGGCTCGTCCCTGCAATCCACCCGGATCTTTACCCGAGGGCGCTGAAGAACATGCAGATAATGATCGAGGCGGCGGGCACGCTGGGACTTCCGATCCTGCTTACGGAGCAGTATCCGAAAGGGTTGGGATCCACGGTACCGGAGATAATGCAGCCCCTGGAGGGGAAACGATTCCAGCGGATCGAAAAATTGACTTTCAGCTGCGCGCGCGACGAGGGGTTCCTGCAGGCCGTCGCATCGGCCGGACGGAAACAGGTTGCGATCGTCGGCATGGAAACGCACGTCTGCGTCTACCAGACATCGGCGGACCTCACGCGCGCCGGATATTCGGTCTTCGTCATCGACGACGCGGTATCCTCCCGCTTCATGCACAACTACCAAAGCGGTCTCCAGGCCCTGCGCGACGCCGGATGCACGGTCTTCAGCACCGAGACGGCGGTTTTCCAGCTGTTGAAGGTCGCGGCCACTCCGGAATTCAAAAAGGTGGCGTCGCTGATCCGATGAGGGTGAAGACGAACTCGCTCCTCCTCGCAGCGATAGCGGCAGCCTGCTTCCTCGTTGCGTCCGGCGCCGCATGGGCGGCGAAGCAGGTCGTGGCCTTCTTTCCGCTGCAGAACCTGTCCGACAACACTATCGCCGCCGACGTCGATCGCCTTGGCCGGTCGATCGGAGAAAAACTCCAGGACCGGCTCGACGTGAGGATCATGGCCGCTGCGGTGCCTGATGACCTGACGGCAAGGAGAAACAAGGCTCGCGGCATGGGAGCGACCTACATCCTTGCAGGCGCCGTTTCGCGGATCGGCAGGTCCGTCACGTTGGACCTGACGCTTTCAACGGTCGAGGATCCCGGCAAAGGAAGAACGCTCGTCGTCACCGGCGTGGACGACGGCGCGCGAAAGGGGGCTGACCCGCCTCCGGCATATGCGCGAATGGCCACCGAAGCCGCTTCCAGGTTGAAATATCTTTTTTTCGGCGATGAAACGGTGGGCGAAGGGGCGGGCAGGAGGAAGATACCCCGCCTGTCGGGTACGGTGTCACGAAGCCGCGATATCGTGGGCGATGTCGTTTCAGTAGCCCGGAACGACACGGACCGGGACGGGAAGATGGAGATCGTCGCGGCGTACCCGAACGACCTCGCGGTGTACCGGATGGAAGGCGACGACCTGGTGGAAAAGGCGCGCATTACCGACGCAGGCGCCGATTTCATCCACGTGGACGCGGCGGACATCAACAGGAACGGGATCGCGGAGATCATATCCGTGCGCTACGTCGCCGGGAAATCGCTTTCCGACGTCTGGGAGTACGACGGCGACAGCAGGCAGTACAAGCCGATCGCCCGGGACATCCCCTATTTCCTGCGCGCGCTGGACATTGGGAAGGACGGTATCGTACTCGCCGCCCAGGAATCCGATCCGGTCACGATCCACAAAGGCCCGGTGTTCCGCCTGGCTCCGGGAAAATACGGCGCAGCGGCCGATGACAGGAGTGCCGCGCTCCCGCTCCCCGACGGGACCTGGATATACTCGTTCGCGGCATTGAACAACGGCGGGAAAACGAGATTCGCAACGATCAACGAAAGGGACCGGCTCAACCTTCTGGACGAAAACGGGAAGAAACTGTGGGAGGGGATGGACTCCGTGTCGGGAACGGAAACGGCGGTGCGCGCACCCCTTGTTTTCGCAGGCAAGGAGGACGGTCGACAGGACGCGAAACGGCTTTTTATGCCGAACCGGATGTTCGGGGCGGACCTGGACGGCGACAGGACGGACGAGTTGATCGTCATGAACAACATCGTCACTGCCGGGGCATTCTTCGAGAATATACGGGTTTACTCGAACGCCGAGGCGATGTGCTTCGCACAGGACGGAGATTCGCTCCAGCTCGCCTGGCGGACGCCGCAGACGGGCAGCTCCGCGAGGGACTCCTTTATCGATTTTTCGCCCTCCGGACGGACGCTCCGCATCGGGATCGCATCCCGGGACAAGGGGAAAATCCTCGGCCAGTTCGGAGAGTGGAACCTCATCTGGTTGAAATGATCCCGCCGCTCGATTTACACGCGGGATTACGGCCTGAAACGGGGTTGACTTTGGTGGCATCCTGTCTGTAATATTCGTCTTTCCTGCCGTTGTGGCGGTGTAGCTCAGATGGTGAGAGCATGCGGCTCATATCCGCAGTGTCCGGGGTTCAATTCCCTGCACCGCCACCATTTCTTTTCATGATTGGCTTCTGGCAGGGAATTGAACCGGTGAGTTTTCTTTTTCTAATGGCGCATATTCCCATGTGGTAATATCCTTTTTCTTATGCAATGCCTACGTGTCCTCATCGTCGACGACGACCCGAAATTCCTCGCCCAGGCGCAGGAGACTCTCAAAAACGAGAAATATGACGTCACCGCGGTTTCCAATTTCGACGATGCCGCGGATCACCTTCGGAAGGTCAAGGGGAAAACCATTATCCTGTCCGAATTGAGGGCCGGGAAGGGATGCGGGTTCGAATTCCTGAGGGACACGCTTCGCAGGTATCCTGACCTGCCGTTCACCTTCCTGTCCACATCTCCGTCGCTGGAATCGGTCATAGAGGCGCTTAAACAGGGGGCTTACGACTTCCTGAGGAAGCCCGTAGCCCAAGGCATCCTGCTTCATTCGGTCGCCCGTTCCGTCGAAAAACTGAATTTAAGCCTCGAAAGCGAACGGGTCGAGAAAGGCGTCGGCGAACGCCTGTCGAAGATCCAGGCGGACCTCAAGCAGACGAAGGTGCAGGCCGAGCTGAAAGGCTTCATGATTTCCATGGCTGCCCACGATTTCAAATCGGCGTTGACCGTTCTGGAAGGGTATTATCAGGACCTGGATTCGCGTTGCAGCATCTGCGCCAGCATGGAGGGCGCGGAGCTCGTTCGGCAGTTCGGCCGTTCGGTCCGGAAACTTCGGGCGATGGCAAACACCCTCCTGGATTACGAGGCCGCGCGCAGGGGGGAATTGCAGCTACAGATCAAAAGGTTCGAGCTTCACAAGGTTCTGAACGACTGCATCGCTTTCTACAAGCCCTTCGCGGAGCAGAAACAGATCCGGCTTGTTCTGGAAAACGCGGGACCCGGCTTGAGCGTGAAGGCGGACCCGGAACGGGTCATGCAAGTTCTGGACAATCTACTCTACAACGCCATCAAGTTCACCCCGCGTGACGGGCAGATCACTGTAGGGGCAAAGCCGGGGGACGCCGTATCGGCTACCGTCTGGGTCGCCGATACCGGGAAGGGTATTCCGAAGGCCCAGGCCGAAAAGATATTTTCCGAGGAACGGATCGTGTCCGCAAATGACGCAAATGCACGGATTGGCCTTGGTCTGCATATATGCAAGAAACTGCTTGAAATTCAGAAAGGGAAGATCTGGCTGGAAAGCGAACCGGGCAAAGGAACCAAGGTCTCTTTCTCCCTACCTGCGTAACAAGATTCCCAATTAAGCGGTAATTGTCTAAAAGTTTTCCCATATGTGCCGTATTGTGACATATTTTGTCGCAACGCGACCACACCACCTCTGTTTTGGGGAAAATTGTACATATTTAACCCATTGATTTTTGACACTTTATCCAGTGAGATAGCCATTTGTTACCAAATAATGCATGTCGGGCATGGCGTTTGCGAAGATCTTCCGGCTGAGGAGGAGCCTATGCCGTCTTCTACAATCCTTGTCGTCGACGACGATCCCGTTTTCATGCAGTTCACGAAAAATCTGCTCACGGAGAGCGGCATGGAGGTGGTTACCGCCTTCAACAAGGCGGAAGCGGTCGAGACCCTCGACAAGCACCACTTCTCCTGCCTGATATTCGACATTTTCCTTCCGGACGGGAGCGGAGTGGACCTCATAAAGCCGTTCCGTTCGAACGGGGGGGCCACCCCCATCATCATGGTCTCCGGCCAGGGTGACGTCGAAGAAGTCGTGCGAGCCATGAAAGACGGTGCGAACGACTACATCAAGAAGCCCTTCCGCGGCGAGGAACTGCTGCTCAAGATCCAGATGGTCCTCGAAACATCGCAGGCCAAGTGGGAACTCGAGGAACTGAAGACCAAGTCAAGGTCTGAGGACGAATACAAGCTCCTTTTCTCCTTGAGCGACAGGATGAGCAAGGTGCAGGCGATCGTCGACCAGGTGGCGAACACCGATATCACTGTCCTTATCACCGGGGAAAGCGGCACCGGCAAAGAGCTGGTGGCCAAATCGCTGCACAAGGCGTCCGAGCGTGCGAACGAACCCTTCATAAAGGTGAACTGCGCGGCCCTGCCGCGGGAGCTGCTGGAAAGTGAGCTTTTCGGGTTCGAACGCGGTGCGTTCACCGGCGCCCACCGGCGAAAGTACGGCCGCTTCGAGATCGCCCAGAACGGCACGATCTTCCTGGACGAAATCAGCGAGATGCACCAGGACCTTCAATCGAAACTTCTCCACGTCCTGCAGGAAAGGCAGTTCTACAGGATCGGAGGGGAAAGGGAAGTCAAGGTCAACTGCCGGATCCTTACGGCCACCAATAAAAACCTGGAGCGCATGGTGGACGAGAACCGCTTCCGGCGCGACCTTTTCTACCGGATCAATGTCGTGAACATAATCCTGCCTCCCTTGCGCGACCGGAAGGACGACATCCCGTTGCTGGTGGACTATTTCCTGACCCGATACTCGGAAATGTACAACCGGGAAAGAGTTAATATTTCCCCCCGTTTGACCGATATGTTCCTTAATTACTCCTGGCCCGGAAACGTGCGGGAGCTTGAGAACAACATCAAGCGGTTCGTCATCCTGGGCAGCGAGAGTCAGCTTATCTCGGAATTCCTGCGCAAAAAGGAGAACGGTTCCTATTCGACGTATAGTGATGAGCGCGAAGAGTCGCACCGTCCCCAACCTCCGAGGGCAGCGGCGGGGAACAACCATGCCGCACGGAACGGAAACGATACATACCTGCCGGAACAGGGGACGCTGAAAGAGGTTGCGAAGATCGCACAGCGCAACGCGGAGCGGGACCTGATCGAGCGGGTGCTCAGCCAGACGCGTTGGAACCGGCGAAAAGCCGCTCAACTGCTCGATATCAGTTATAAGGCATTACTGTACAAGATAAAGGAATGCGGACTGAACCGGGAGTAGAAGGCTCAGGAAGGGCAATTCCCTGTTTTTGCAGTATAAAAGCGTTTATGGAGGGGTAAAGGTGAAGACCTTATGGGCGGTAGCCTGCGCGGCGGCTTTGATCGTTTCGGCGGTCTGCCTGCCGGTCCGTGCGGAAGAACGAAATGTCAAAAACCCGGGTAAGGCATCGGCTGCGCCTCCATCGTCGGCTGCCGTGGCTTCACCTTCGACTGCGGCGCCCGTGCCTTCACAGGTTCCCCCTGCGGCTGCCCCGGTCGCCGGTCCGGAATACAGGCTTGGGCCGGAAGACATCCTGAAGGTTTCCGTATGGGAAAACAAGGATATGACGATGGACGTGGCGGTGCGGCCGGACGGAAAGATATCGTTGCCGCTGGTCCAGGATGTCCAGGCTGAAGGGTTGACCGCGGCCGAACTGGCAAGCAGCATCCATCAGAAACTCAAGGCATTCGTCGTCGAGCCCCAGGTATCCGTCATCGTGATACAGGTAAACGCTCCGAGAATCTTCGTGATAGGCAATGTCGCAAAACCGGGGACGTATCTCTTGAGGAGCGACGTGTCGATTCTCCAGGCGCTCGCGCAGGCCGGCGGATTCACGCAGTTTGCTTCGCCCCGGAGCATCAAGCTGGTCCGTGGCACAGGCAAGAAGCAGGAGGTAAGGAAAATCAACTATTACAATCTGCTTGAAGAGGAAGGGGAGGGGAATTACATGCTGAAACCGGGCGACACGATCGTAGTGCCGTGAAAGGGGGGATAACGGACTTGAAAAGAATCGCCGCGATCGGATTCATACTTGTGTTCGGGCTCGTTTCCGAATCCTGGGCTGTGAACCTTAAAGCCACTCCCTCGATCACTATCGGGGAGAGCTGGGACTCGAACGTATTAAACACATCGTCGAACGAACAAAGCGACTTCGTTTTCCGCGCCAACCCGAAGCTGACGCTTTCCCTCGAAACGATGGACACGACTCTGAACCTGAGCGGCGGATTCGAACTGGAGAGATATTCCGATTTCACGCTCCTGGACAAGACCGCGGCGACCAAGGATCTCGGGCTGAACACAACGAAGCCCATCAAGTTTACACCCCGGTTTTCATTGCGTCCGACGGCCAGGTACATCGAGGCGCGGGATTCCGTGCGCCGCAATGTCCTGGAGTTGATACCTACGGTCATAACTCCTGGTTCTTCGGGTTACGGCATCGAGTCCACTTCGTCGGAACCCGCGCGCAGCGAAGGCCCGGCGGATACCGGAATTACCGTGCTTTCCGTTTCGGAGTCCACGGTTACCTTCATTACGGAGGTGCGGGAGATCTCGGGATCGGCGCAGTTCGGATACGAGCTCACGCCGAACGTCAACGTCGAAATCGGAGGAGGGGCGAGAAGGCGCGATTTCACGGACAATCCCACAGGCCTTATCGATTCGAGAGTCGTTTCGGGAAACATGGCAGTGAATTACAAGCTCACGGATCGCTTCTCCTCCGGCGTTTACGGGGACACCAGCTACAACTCTTTCAGCGGCAGGCCGAATTCCAGGATTTATTCGGGCGGTTTTTCCGGAACGTACCGGCTCACCGAAAGCAACACGCTGGATGCCAGGGCGGGGGCGACGCTCAGCAGGGAATCCACAGGAATAGGGGACGAGAAGAACGAGACCTGGTCACCGAGCGGATTGTTGTCCCTGACGTATTCCCGGAAGGATTTCAGAGCGCTTGTTTCCGGAAAGTACGAGCTGGCGGGCGGCGGCACGTTCGGGCGGACGACGAGGCGGGCGAATGCCGTTCTCTCGTTGGCCGACCAGTTCGCAAGCGGATGGTGGCTGGACCTCTCCGGCTTCTGCCAGACGAATCGCTCCACGGATGCCGCGGTGGAGGTGGACCTGGTGTCGGCGAACGGAACGGCCGGAATACGATACATGCCGGCGAAATGGGCCACGCTGAGCCTTTACGGAAACTTCTTCCGTCAATGGTCGCACGGAATTTCCGGGGACGATCTGAAGCGCGAGTCGGTCTTGCTCGCCGTGACCCTGGGCGAAACCTACAACCTCTTTTAAGAAAAAAACAGAGGGAACGATGCCCCTTCCACCGAACCTGGTTCTCCAGGACATTCTGGAAATATATCGCCGGCGAAAATGGATGATCGTATTTTCGATCCTGTTCATCCTCTTCGGCGCGAGCGTCTACTGTGT
Organism: Deltaproteobacteria bacterium; assembly: GCA_016218975.1. Classification (NCBI taxonomy): domain Bacteria; kingdom Pseudomonadati; phylum Myxococcota; class Myxococcia; species Deltaproteobacteria bacterium. The sequence continues at coordinate 204,150 of JACRCO010000037.1, read as the reverse complement.
CGTGGTTCCTGAACAATTCAAATCGAGCACGACGATCCTGGTGATCCCGCAGCGCGTGCCCGAGAATTACGTCCGTTCCAGCGTCAGCATCAGGATCGAGGCGCGCCTGGCCACATTGAAACAGCAGGTGCTGAGCCGCACATGCCTGGTGTCGGTCATGGACGAACTCGGTCTTTTCAAGGATGAAAGGAAGAAAAAACCGCTTGAAGACGTTGTCGACGAAATGCGAAGGCGGATCGATATACAGGTCCTTGGAACAGACGCTTTCAGGCTTTCCTTCTACCACGAAAACAGGCAGATGGCGATGCTTACCACGGCGCGTCTTTCCTCTTTCTTCATCGACGAAAACCTGAAGATCCGGGAGCAGCAGGCGGTCGGAACTTCCGAATTTCTCGAATCCCAGCTCCAGGAGAGGAAAGCGAACCTGGAAAAAGCGGAAGAAAGCGTCAAGCAATACAAGAGCAAGTTCATGGGCGAACTTCCGCAACAGATGGAAGCCAACCTGGGCATGTTGCGGGGGCTTCAGGATCGATACCGCACGAACTTCGACGCGATCCGGGCCGCCGAGGACCGGCTCGTATTGCTGGAATCCCAGGCCGGCGGGCTGGAGAGATCGGTCCAGTCTTTTTCGCAGGACATCGGGAAGCCGGAATCCAGGCACGTTATGCAGTCGGATGCGGCGTCGGGGCCATCCAGGGAACTGACCGAAAAGCGTGCCCGGCTGGCGGATCTTTCAGCCAAATACACGGACCGCTACCCGGAAGTCCTGCGCCTGAAGGCGGAAGTGGAAAAACTTGAGCGTCGGATCCGGGATGCCCGGTCATCCGCTCCGGCGGCGGACAACGCCAACCGCAACGCGGGCCCGGCAGGATCGCAACTTTCCGGCCAGGGCGCGGCGGACGCGAAGGAGCTCCGCCGCCTGAAGGAACAGATCTCGAAGACGGAGCTGGAAATCGCAACCCATAAGAAGGAAAGGGAACAGATCCAGAATTACATCTCCTCCTACCAGGCGAAGGTGGAGAAGACGCCGAAGAGGGAGCAGGACATGATCTCCCTCACACGCGACTACGAGAACCTGAAGCGTTCCTATGAAGACCTGCTGAAAAGGAAACTCGAAGCGGATGTTTCACAGAACATGGAAAGAAGGCAAAAAGGGGAACAGTTCCAGATCCTCGACCCTGCAAACATGCCCGACCAGCCGTTCAAGCCGAACCGGTTGCTCATTTTCGGAATCGCGATCATGTCCGCGCTGGGGGTCGGTTTCGGAGGGACGATAGGGTTGGAGATAATGGACCCGACGCTGAGGGGCGTGAAGGAGTTCAAGAATTTCTTCGAATTACCGGTGCTTGCCAGCATTCCGGTGTTCCAGGACGCCGGGTATGTAAGGCGCATGGCTATGAGGAGGGCTGCGGTATTCGGAGGGATCATCACGTTCACGCTTGCGGTCTCGGTCTTCCTCCTGGTATACGGTCAAAGAATCAGGACGATACTCAAGTTCTAAGGAGCGAAGATGGCCCTACCGGTTTTCCTCAGAAAAATCGTACACGGCGTCGACTCCCCGCCTTGCGAATTGCCGGGGGGCAAGCACGGAGACGTCATCTTCAACGAGCAATTCAAGGCCTTGAGGGCGAAGTTCGAATACAAGCTGGATATGATGAAGCTGAAGGTCGTGGCGGTAACGAGCGCGATCGCCGGGGAAGGGAAAACCACGACTTGCATCAACCTTGCGACCAATCTCGTGGCCGCCGGCAGGAGGAAGGTCCTTCTGATCGACCTGGACCTCAGGAAGTCGGATCTCGCCCGCACCATGAACATATCGCCCTTGCCCGGCATGAGCGAATATCTCCAGGGAACGGTTTCGGTCAAGGATATCATGCGGAACGGCGGGGTGCCCGGCCTGTACGTGATACCTTCGGGAATGAAAGCGACCGTTGCGGCGGAACTATTGACGGGAGACAGGTTCAGGGCGTTTCTGAAGGACATCAGCGGGCATTTCGACGTCGTTCTCCTGGATACGCCTCCGATCGTTCCGGTGGCGGATACGCTTGGTCTTCAGGACCAGGTCGACGGCTTCGTCTTCATCTACAGGATAGGATTGACGCCGCACCAGTTGTTCGCCAACGCCATCGAGGATATCGGAGCGAATAAAGTTGTCGGAGTGGTGCTGAACGGTGTGGAGCCGAAGCGCCAGAAATATTACGAACGGTATTACGGCAAGTACTATAAGAAAGCGGACGGGGAAGAGGCTCCCGTTTGATAACGCTCGAAAACCGGTTTTTCCCCATACGAAGCGCCGTCTGTTTCTTCGTGGAGGGAGGCATCATCCTTCTCTCCGTCCTGGCCAGCTTCGTGATCCTTCGAAAATACGGCAATACCGGTTCGATCGGGTTCGAAGACGCGGTCGTTCGGGGGATCGTCGTCGCGTTTTTCTGCCAGGTTTGCATGTACATGCTCGATCTTTACGACCTGAAGCATTCCCAGACGCTGGGGGAGATCCTGTTTTCGCTGATTTTCGCGGTCGGATTCGTATGCATCGGAATCGGAGGGGTATCCTATGTCGTCCCCGGTTTCGGCGTCGAAGGCCAGATGTACTACCTCACGATTTTCCTGGTGGCGGTGCTGCTCCTGGTCTGGAGGATCGCGTTCGACTATTTTCTCGCCGAGCTTGCGCCGCGTGAAAACATCCTGATCGTGGGGAAAGGGGAAGTGGCCAGGCTCATCGCTAACGAGATCAAGTCGAGGGAGCGGCTCGGGTTCCGCTTCGCCGGCTTTGTCGGCGAGCCGTCGAACGGATCTTCGCCTGCGGAGGTGGACGACGAGGAGGTCCTCGGAGACTACGGAAGGATCGTCGAAATCGTGAGGGCCAGGAAAATCCGTAAGCTCGTGGTCGCAGTCGGAGAGCGCCGGGGCAAATACCCCGTTAAGGAAATGCTGGACGTCAAGGTCGCCGGTTGCCAGGTGCTCGAATGGCAGGGATTTTTCGAAAAGCTTTCGGGAAGAATACCGGTCGACAAGCTCATGCCTTCGTTCTTCATATTCAACGAGGGATTCCGCAAGTCGAGGGGCTTGCTCCTGGTTCGACGGGTATTCAGCATGTTGTTCGCGGCGACGACGCTCGTGATCGTTGCGCCGCTGATGGCGCTTGTGGGAGTGGCGATCAAGCTCGATTCCGCGGGCCCTGTTTTCTACTCCCAGAACCGGATCGGGCAGAACGGCAGGATATTCCGCATATTCAAGTTCCGGTCGATGCGAAAGGATGCCGAGGCGAACGTGGGCGCCCGATGGGCGGTCGAGGGCGATCCGAGAATAACACGGGTCGGCAGGATGATCCGCCTGACGCGTCTCGACGAGCTTCCGCAGCTTTTCAATGTGCTGCGCGGAGACCTCGATCTCGTCGGGCCACGGCCGGAGCGCCCGGAATTCGTCGCGCAGCTCCAGTCCATGATCCCATATTACTCCCTCCGCCATACCGTTAAGCCGGGACTTACCGGATGGGCGCAGGTCATGTTCACTTATTGCGGAACGATCGAGGAATCGAAGGAAAAACTGCAGTACGACCTTTTTTACATAAAGAACATGTCCCTGAAGCTGGAGCTTCTGATACTTTTCAGGACGTTCAAGATCGTCCTGTTGGGTCGGGGTGCGAGATAACGCCATGCCGCCGAAACGTTCGCTGGTCGCAGCGGCTGTTGCGGTGGCGCTGGTTTCGGGTTACGTCAACCTGTTCTTGAACCGGTCCCAGGCCGCCGTCCGGCGCGATCCGATTTCGTCATTCCCGAAAACGGTTTCGGGATTCGAGAGCACCGACCAGCGCTTTCCGAACAGCATCCTCGAAAATCTCGGTGTGGACGATTACCTGGTGCGGCGTTACACGGACGGTAAGGAAGTGATCTGGCTTTACATCGGTTATTACAGGAACCAGAAGGAAGGCTCGGTCCCGCATTCCCCCCGCAACTGCTACCCGGGGAGCGGATTCACCCCACTGAGAAGGGATGTGGTCGCCATAAAGGTCGCCACTCCGAATTTAAGGGAGATACGGGCGAACCGGTACGTTTTCGCGAAAGGGCAGGACAGGGAGGTGGTCATCTACTGGTACCAGTCCAGAGGCCGCGCCATCGCGAACGAATACATGGAGAAGGTATGCCTCATAACGGATGCGATCTTCAGGAACAGAAGCGACGGCGCGCTCGTCCGCTTTTCCATGAGAGCCTCGGCGGCTACGGAAAAGTCGGCCATGAAGCGGCTCGAGGATTTCGTATCTGCCGCCTATCCGGCAATTCCCCGAGTCGTACCCGACTGAGCGGATGAACGGCGATCGAGTTGTTGATCGGGGCAGCATGTTCGCTCTGGCATTGCTCGGGCTGGGGGTAGTGTCCCTTTACTGGACGGTCGTTCCCAGGATGGTCCACGACTGGTGGAAGGATCCCAATTTCTCGCATGGCTTCCTCGTTCCCGTCTTTTCCGCATATCTGATCCACGAAAAAAGCCGGGACCTGAGGCTGCTCCGGCCGGAAAGCTCCGCAACGGCAGGGCTGTTTCTCGTTGTCTGCGGCCTTGCGATGCTGATAGTGGGGAAAGCGGGCGGAGAATATTTCACGATGCGAAGCTCCATTGTGGTCCTGCTTTCCGGGATATTCTTCATAATGTTCGGAAAGGAGGGGTTCCTGCTTTGCCTTTTTCCGCTGATGTTCCTCTTCTTCATGGTTCCCATCCCGTATATTCTCTATGACGCAATAGCATTCCCGCTCAAGATGGCCGCGTCGTGGATCGGGGAGCATGCGCTGTCCGCCGTCGGGATCCCGGTCCTTAGGGACGGCAACATCATCATGCTTCCGAACATCCGGCTGGAAGTCGCGGACGCCTGTTCGGGGATACGCTCGTTGATGTCCCTCATGGCCCTCGCCACCGTAGCTTCCTATTTCCTTAATTTGAGGATTGCATTAGGCGCGGTTTTGTTCGTTTCATCCGTGCCGGTATCGGTCGGTACGAATTCATTGAGGATCTTCGCCACGGGAATTCTTTCGAACCGGTACGGGGAAAAGGCTGCCGAAGGTTTTTTCCATGATTTTTCAGGATGGCTTGTTTTTGCCGCCGGGGCCTTCGTCATCTTGTTGATCGGCGTTCTGTTGCGAAAGATCAGAGACTCGCTGTAAGGGATAACGAGGGTTGTTCGAAATACTGTTCTGGGCGTCCGCTCTCATAATGGCATATTCCTTCGCAGGTTACCCGGTCTTGATCGGCATGCTGTCTTCTATTCGGCCCCGCCCGGTGAAAAAGGGTTCTTTCACGCCTCCGGTAACGGTCATCGTGATAGCGAAGGACGAGGAGAAAAACATCGGGGCGAAGATTGAAAACCTGCTCGGGATGGATTACCCGCCGCGGAAAATGAAAATCATCGTCGCAAGCGACGCTTCGGTCGACCGGACCGAAGACATCGTCCGGTCCTTCTCGGAGCGGGGAGTGGCTCTTTTCCGAGCCGATGAATCGAAAGGGAAACCCGCGATCCTCAACATGTTGATCCCGGAGATCGACGACGAGTTCGTGGTTTTGTCGGACGCCCGGCAGAAGTGGAACAAGGAATCGTTGAGGATGATGATGTCCAATTTCACGGACCCGGACGTCGGAGCCGTGAGCGGGGAACTCGTCATCGAAAACGAGGATGAAGGGACGTTCACGGAAGGCGTCGCATTCTATTGGAGATATGAAAAATATCTGCGGAAGTGCGAGGCCGCATACGACTCGACGTGCGGAACGACGGGCGCGATCTATGCCATAAGGAGAGAACTTTTCGGGAAGATACCGGAAGACACGCTTCTCGATGACTTCGTGATTCCGATGAACGTCGTGAAGCGCGGCAAGAGGGTAGTGTTCGAAGAGAGTGCCGTGGCGTTCGACCATCCCGCCGACAGTTCCCGGCACGAGATGTGGAGGAAAATAAGGACGTTATCGGGGAATTACCAGGCGTATGTGCGGTTCCCGTGGTTGTTTCTTCCGTGGAAAAACCGCGTCGTTTTTCAATTCGTTTCCCATAAGGCCCTGAGACTGGCGGTCCCGTTCCTGATGCTCGCGCTTTTTTTCGCGAATGCCTGCCTTCTGGATCGCGATATCTATGCCGTGTTCTTCGGGATGCAAGTCGTTTTCTACCTGCTCGCCCTGCTGTCCGTCAGGCTCAAGACCAGGCTGTTGTCTCCGATCAAGGCATTCGTGTTCCTCAACGTGATCGCGTTTATCGCATTGCCCGTGTACCTTTCCGGGCGGCAGAAAGTCACCTGGAAATGAACGGCATGCCATGACCGGCAAGGAGAAAGAAGTTCCTTTCCTTCTCTACCATGCCGTCGAACCGGATGAACGTTCGATGGGATCGTGGAACGAGAGCGAGAAAATCTACGTCATCACGGCGGATTCTTTCGAAGAGCAGTTGGCATACCTGCGCGAGCGCAATTTCCAGTCTATACTTGTGAATGATTTCCTCGGATGGATAGGCGGAAAAAACGATCTTCCCGAAAATCCCGTGCTGCTTTCCTTCGACGACGGGCATGTTACCAATGAAACGGTCGCGCTTCCCCTGCTGTTGAAATACGGATACAAGGCGGAATTCTTCATCACAACCGGAAATGCTGGGAGTTCAGGGTGGCTGACCGCGGAGCGGATCCGCAAATTGCGGTCGAGCGGCATGGGCATCGGATCCCATGCGGTGGCACACCGGTATTTGACGGACCTCGACGAACATGATATCAACTGCGAATTGAAGGGTTCGAAGCGTTTCCTCGAGGATTGCCTGGGCGAGGCGATAACCTCCTTTTCGCCGCCCGGGGGACGAATAACGCGCAGGATCGCGAACATTGCCGAAGAGGCAGGGTACAAAGCGGTTTGCAACTCGCGCTTGAAAAGAAACTCGCAAAAGGATTCGGCGCTCGATCTCGGAAGGATTCCCGTAAAAAACGGGCTTAAGATCGGCGATTTCCGGAAAATCATGCTGGCCGGCCCGTTGCGGATCGATATCCTGCGGAATTACATTGCGGGATCGGCGAAGACGATCCTCGGTAATGACCTTTACGATCGTTTCAGGGAGGTTGTACTGGGAAAAAACCATTGAATTGCGGATCGGTCCCAACCTCGAAATACCGGATTAATTGGTATGTAAATTGAAAGTAAATGATTTCAGGTTCGATATTGGAGGAAAACCCGGGCATGGCATACGATTTTGTAACCGATATTTACAAAAATTTCCGGGATTGGCTCTGTCGATCATGAAAAAGATCGTTGTTGCGGCGTTGTTTGTCCTTCTGTTCCCGATGATATTCAGCTCCGGCGGGGACGGCGCGGATATCATTCCCGCAAGACCCGTCAACCTTTCCATGACGGCGAAGAAGGTCGCCGTCTATTACTTCAACAACTCCGCTCCGGGCACGACGCGTTTCGGCAATGTCGGCGTGACGGTCGATTTGCCGGCGGGAGCGTCCGTGGATGTGGACGGAACCGGCGCGATCGCTGCCGATGTTCTTCAAAGCCAGCCCGCGGGAGCTACCGTCAACGCATCTTACAGCCCCGAGTTCGGGGCTACACCCGGAAGGCTGGTCTTGAACGTGGCCAGTTCGTCGGGATTCGGGCCGGGAACGTTTCTTACCGCAAAAATACGGCTGCCTTTGGCTACAAACGTAACCTCGGCGGATTTCCCGGTGTACGGATATTCCGCTCGCGACACAGCCGGGAGCGACCTGGGAAGCGCATCTTCCTTTGTGCCCGCGTTCGGATATCCCGAATCGACCGTTTCCAAACCCGGGTTGAGGATCCGCACGAGCGAGGCGACGTCGGGGACGACGCTGATCCGGTTGACGGACTCCGTTGCGGACGGGGGAACGAAATACGTTCCCGAATATTCGAAGGTGGACCCGTACAATGCGGACGAATCCGTGTTCATGCTGTACGGTCCCGGATCGTACTTTTACATCTTCAACGCCGCGACCAGGCTGCCGATAAAACGATTGTTAAGCATCGGGGGGATAGACGGAGAGCCGCGTTGGCACAAGACGAACCCGAACGCGTTTTATTACCATACGAAAACTTCTCCATGCCAATGGAGGCAGTACGACATAACTACGGATGCCATCACGACGCTGTACGCTTTCCCGGAATACGTCGGATTGTCTGGCACCGCGGAAGGGAACCTGTCGAACGACGGCAGATACATGGCGCTGCGAGGGACCCTTCCGAACGGCCAATATGAATTTTTCCTCCTCGATATCCAGACGGGAGCGAAAGTGGGGACGCGCATCGATGTCGGAGTCGACTGGGTCACGGTTTCTCCCTCCGGGAATTTCATACTGATGAATTACGGCACTCCCGGCACCGCATCCGACAGAGGGGTCTGGCTGCATGACCGGAATTTCAACAGGATTCGCCAGGTCTGCACGGAGACGGACCATGCGGACGTCGGGTACGACAAAGACGGCACCGAAGTATACGTGACTACGGGTCTTTCGGCGAACAAACCCTACATCACGAAATACCGGATAAATCCCGACGGCACCGTGGCGTCGTTGAAAGTCCTGGAAACCAGGATGTCTGACGGCGTGACGAGCAACTGGCAGAGCCTGCACATATCGATGCGAGCAACGGGGCGCCCCGGCTGGGCATTGGTTAGTTACATGGCGACGGGCGATCCGGGCGGAAACCCGCCTCGGCCTACATACAAATCATATTGGCCGGATACGAAATATGATCTGTATGAGAACGACGTGATCTGGCTGAAACTGGACGGCAGCCAGCAGGTGGAACGGCTGGCGCAGTCGCGAAGCCATGTGACAAGCCCCACAAGGTTGACGGGCGATTATTGGGCCGAGCCCCATGCGACCGTGAACCGAAGCGGGACGAAAGTTATCTTCAGCTCGAACTGGGGCGAATTGCCGGATTCGGGCAACAGCATCGTGGAATCGTACCTGATAGAAAGATAGGCATTTCCCATAAGAAGAATCGGTTAAATCCCGCACTCCGTATTTCGAGTCCGCCCCAACACCATGTTTACTACCGTTTGATAAAATCATGAGCGACAAATCGACCAATATTTCGATACTGCTGTTGTACGCATTGGTGGTGTGCCTTCCGTTTCAAAGCTACATGTACGACAAGTTTCTGGGGGAAGGATTAAATCCGATTAACATACTTATGCTTTTGATATTAGGCGCGATGTTCAGCAGGAAGACGATCATGTGCAAGGATTATAAGACAGTACGGATCCTGCTTGTAGTATTCCTCCTGATATCCATCGTTTCATCCGCCATCAATCTTAACGTATTCAGCCAATTCGAATTTATCGTCATGTGGAAGAGATATTTTCTTTTGATGTTGCTGGTCTTCGTTGCGTACAGGGTGGTAAGCAGCGAGAAGGAATTCAATACGATTACATTGATAGTTTCAATCGCCACTTTAATTGTGGCAATACAATTATTGAAAAATACTTATGAATATCGGAACGTTTTTTTCAAAGACTGGATGAAGTACGGAGGCGTGTTCGGAGAAGGGGGCGAAAACGATCTTGGCGCCTTTCTGACCATGAATTTTTTCTGGTTCCTGTATTGGTATTTCGAGAGCAGGACCTCGATGGTCAAGGCTGCTGCGATATTCGGAGGGGCCGTCACGTTGTTCGCCTGCCTTTTCTGTTTTTCGAGGGGAGCATACGTAGGCCTTGCGGGCGGCGTTTTCTGGTTCGGTTTGAGGAGAAGCAAGTTGATTTGGGTGGTCCTGTTGATAGCGGCCATTACGATCCCGATTTGGGCTCCGACATCGGTCAAGACAAGGTTCGACTCGCTCACCGACAGCAACAAGGTGGAAAAGGATGCAAGCGCACAAAGCAGACTGATCCTTTGGGGTGGCGCATTGAAAATGTCCGCAGACCATCCTTTCATAGGGGTGGGTCCGGATAATTTCTCGGATCGCATAACCGACTATATAAGCATGCCTGCCGGTTGGCCGAAGGTAAGCCACAACATGTATCTGCGTTATATGGCAGAACTGGGGTTCATCGGAGGCATTGTGTTTTTCGTATTGATATTGTCCCTTATCGTAAAAGGAAACAAATTATCCAAAATTTCGACCGGTTGGGCCAAAAACTGGTCCACATCTTATACTTCTTTCATAATATCCGTTTCCATTGCCAATTGGTTCGGAGACAGGTTCATACGTGAAGAATTGACCGGATATATCTGGATCATCTCGGGAATGATGCTGAAATTGCTCGCAATGCAGGGGCAGGAAGAACAAAAGGCCGTTCCCGCCAAGGCGTCCTCCATTTACCGTTTTTCGAGTTGACGGCATTGATCGGCAACATTTCCTACATCATTTCCCAATATCCCGATTTTCACGAGACGTTCATTGCCCGCGAGATCGACTCGTTGTTGAGGAACAAGGTCAATATAAATATCTATTCCCTTAAGACCCCACCGGAAGAGATTCAAAACCTGTATATGAAGCATAAGCACATCGTCCGTTATTCTCCTTTTCTGTTCGACAAGGAGTTGATCAAGGATAACCTGATCATGTTTTTCGGCAGGCCTTGCAGATATATGGCGGCATCCGCCGCTCTCGTAAAGTTGTACTGGAATAATCCCCTGGAGCTGTTGAAGGCCTTTGCGGTGTTTCCCAAGACCGTTTCTTACGCCCGCAAAATCGAAACGAAGTCGGAAGTGTTCCATGCCCATTGGGCGACGATTCCCGCTGCGATGGCCGTTGTGGTTAAAACCTTGACGAAGATCCCGTTTACCGTCACGGCGCATGCCTGGGATGTCTATTTATCCAGGCCGGAGCAGCTTCGGGAAAAAATATCCTGTGCAAACGGGGTGGTCACGTGCACCTCGTACAACATGGAATATCTGCGCTCGGTTTGCAGGGAAGAGGATCGATGCAAGATCATTCGCAACTATCACGGACTGGATTTTTCCTGGATAGATGAAATTCGTTCGAATGGAAAAAGCGATCCGGGTTTTCATCTTGTCGCGGTCGGCCGGCTTGTGGAACAGAAAGGGTTTGTATATTTGATAAAGGCCGTCGGTATCCTGGGGGCCAGGGGGATCAAAACCCGCCTGATCATCATCGGTGACGGGCCTCTTCGCGAGGAACTGGAGCGGGAGGCCGCCGGGATCGGCGAATATGCAGCAGTGATATTCGCGGGGCGTGTCCCGCACAAGGAAACGATCGCCACGATGAAGGCGAGCGACGCCCTGGTGGCGCCGAGCGTCATATCGGCGAACGGAGACAGAGACGGCATCCCCAACGTCGTGCTGGAAGCCATGGCATGCGGGATCCCCGTGGTAGGAACGAACGTTTCCGGGATCCCTGAAGTCGTCATCGACGGGAAAACCGGGTTTCTCGTCGATTCCGGTGATCCGGAAGAGCTCGCCGATGCCCTGGAAAAAATCCACCGGGATCCGGATTCGGGCAAACATATGGGGAGAGAAGGGCGCGGATTCGTGGAAGAGCATTTCGATGTCGGAAAGAACGTCGAAGAATTCATAGAGATATTGAACGGATTCCATAACAGGAATTTCAGGCGTGAAAACGTTAACGCAAGTATTTAGCTATTCGTTCGGGAACGTCGTAATAATTCTGGCGGGATTGGTTTCCTTCCCGGTTTTCACGCGCATGCTGTCCCCCTCGGATTACGGAGTGATGAGCCTGGTGAATCTCACCGTGACGATCATGGTGATTTTCGGCAAGTGCGGCCTTCAACAATCGCTCGTCAGGTACTGGTACTCGGACAAATACGAAAATTCCACGGTGCTGAGCACCGCGCTGTTCGGGTCTTCGGGAATCGCCGTATTGCTGACAGGGTCGTTGATGATCGCTGCTTTCGTGGTGTCGAGAGCGGAAAACGATTCCAGGTATTTTATCCTGGCGGCCATCGTGTCAGCGCTTGTTCTGATGGAAACGGTCAAATCGATATTGTTCAACAAGATGAGAATCCTCCAGCAGGTCGCCCGTTACAACATCGCGGGAATCGCCACCAAGTATCTGCAGATCATCTTTGCCGTCATCGTCCTGTCGTACATAAACAGGACCGTGTACGGGCTGTTCGCGGGGTTCGTCGTCGCTTCGTTGTTCGTGCTCGTCTGCATATTCCTCAAGGAGGAAAAGGGGCAGGCAAGCCTGAAACATTTCAGAAAAGTTTCATTCCGGGAAATGCTTTCCTTCGGCTTCCCGTTGGCGTTTTATGAGCTTACCAACCAGGCGCTCATGTTCCTGGACAGGTATCTGATCGGATATTACATGGGAAGCAACTCCGTCGGCACGTATTCCGCCGCGTACAACCTGACATATTACATACAGAGCATCATGGTGGCGTCGGTCACCCTGGTGATCTATCCGATGGTGGTGGAGATATCGAGCAGGCAGGGTGAGAAAGCGGGCAAGGAATTCATCAGGGACACCACGATCTGGTTTTGCCTTTTCGGTTCGGCGGTGACGTTCGGCTTCATGTCCGTCGGAAAGGAGATCTTCATTTTGATGGCGTCGAAGGCATACGCCGAGGCCGCCGTGATCATTTCGCCGGTCATGCTGGGGGGGTTCCTTTACGGGATTTTCACTGTGGCGGCAGGGGAATTGTTCGTCGCCAAAAAAACAAGGACCATGGCTCTCCTGATGGGTATAGTGGCGATCGTCAACATATCGTTGAATCTTTGGTTGATTCCGTCGAAAGGGATTCTCGGGGCCGCGATCGCGACCCTGGTCGCCGAAGCCCTGCTGTGCATCATCGGCCTGTACACGATCAGGGCGCTGGGCCGAATCGATACGATCGGGAAAATCGCTTATTACATGATTCCGTCGTTCTTGATGTTCGTCGGCCTTCGGTTCATTCCCGTACAGATATCCTGGACATCGATCGCCGTGAGAACCGTGGCCGGATTCCTGCTGTGGTTCGCCTGTTCCTTTGCGATGATAGGACGGTTTCGAGCGGAAATAACGAGCCGGTTCGCAAAATGAAGCTTGCCCCGGAAAATATTTCGCGTTCCTTGAGATCGTTCGTCGGATCGGTTTCCATCGCGCAGTGCAGTAAAACCCACCCCGCTTCCGTCGACGGCGTCCCCTTTTCGTTTCTACACGGTGCCGATGGCAAGTCCTCCGATGCGCATGACAAAATCATTACGGTTCCTTCGAGAAAGGGGAAATTCGGAGCTTTCGGCGGCCTGCCGATCGAAGAGAAAGAAGCCGATCGATGGCTCGATGATTTTTCCTGCCGCGGACACGAGTACCTGCTGGATATACGCAAGCCGGTATGGTCTTTCGTCTGGGACGACGAGAGGAAGGAAGCCGTCATCGCCGTCGACAGGTTCCGGATCAACTGGCTGTACTGGCTTGAGCACGCAGGCAGGATCCATTTTTCCCCTTCGATCGCCGATCTGTTGCAGTACCTCCGTATCTCGTTCGATCCGGATCCGAATGCCTTGTTCGCGTATCTCGATCTCCTTTGCGTTCCCGCGGAGATGAGCATGCAGCGCGGGATGGGAAAGCTCGGCGGGGGGAGATGCATCGTCATAAAAGACGGATCCGCAAGCGTCCGCCGGTATCATCGGTTTTCCTTCAGGGAGAAATTGAAAGGCGACATCGATTCCCTCGGGAAAATAATACGTGCAGGGATCGAGAGAAGCGTCGGTGAAAGGCTGTCCTGGGTCGGAGATTCGAAAGCGGGATGTTTCCTCAGCGGGGGGACGGATTCCAGCACGCTTCTCGGTTTTAGTTCCAGGATATCAGGGCCGGGATTCCCCGCGTTCTCGGTCAGTTTCAGCGAAGACCGCTGGAACGAACTGGAATACGCATCGTTGGCGGCAAAAACCTTCGATGCGGATCATAAAATAATTCCGTTTTCGATGGAAGACGCGTGGCGGTTTTCCGAAACGCTCGCGAAGCGGTTCGACGAGCCGCTCGGGAACCCGTCCCTTCTTGCTACGTGCAAATGCGTGGAGGAAGCGTCGCTCGCGGGCGTGGAATACATGATCGCCGGGGACGGCGGAGACGAGATATTCGGCGGTAACGAGCGCTATGCGAGCGAGTACCTGTATTCGAGGTTCAACGAATCGGTTCCGGGTTTCCTGAGGAAGCTGTGCATGAAAGGCGCGGGGTATTCGGCATCCGTGCTGGATTTCCCATTGCTCGGCAGGGCGCAGCGGATTCTCGAACGGGCGGACCGGAAGAACCCGGAACGTTATTATCTCGAGGACGCGTTTGCATACAAGATTTTCCCGTCCGCATTCCGGAAGGAATTCGCCGAAGCGATCAACCCGGAAATATGCCTGGAAATATTTTCGAATTACTATTCGGAAGCGGACGCCGGGGATGACCTCGACCGCCTCCTTCATATCGATATGTATCACACGCTGGGAGACAACGATCTCGTAAAGGTCGGCATGGCCGGAAGAATCAACGGCGTTGGGATACTTTATCCGATGCTCGGCGACGCTCTTGTCGATGATGCCTGCCGGCTGCCGTGCTGGGCGAAACTGAAGGGAAGGGAGAAAAGGCACGCCTTCAAGGTCGCCATGACGGGTTTCGTTCCGGAAAAGATTTTATACAAGAAAAAACACGGCTTCGGGGTCCCGATATCGCATTGGATACGCAATTCGAAACCGTTTTCGGGAAGGATCGCCGAGGTTTTGTTCGACGGAAGCGGCCTTGTTTTGAAAATCGTCAAACAGGAAGAGCTGAAAAGCATTTTCAGGAACCATGTCGAAAACCGGATCGACGCCGGAATGTTCCTGTGGGGTTTGTATTACCTCAACATCTGGCATCGCAACATATCAACGAAAATCAAGTAAGCCGATTCACACCCTGCGCATATTCCCGAAATGACTAATTTGAACGTATTGATGGTCCTGCCGGAATTTTTCCCGGTCATGGGAGGGACCGAAATACAGGCGCTTCATCTGTCGAAGGCCCTTCGGAAAATGAACGTCGAGGTCGCAGTTCTCACGAGAATGAGCACCCGGGAGTTGAGGAAGGATGAAGTCGTCGACGGCCTGGATGTTCATAGGGTCGATTACCCGCGGATCAGCCTGATCGGCGGATTGATGTTGAACCTGGGATATTCCTGGAACCTGATCAGGAATCGCGGAACGAGGAACATCGTTCACTTTCACATCGGCGGCACCCACATGTTGCTCCCTCTGCTGGTTTCGAAATTCCTGGGAAAGCCCACCCTGTTGAAGATAAGCGGCTGGTGGGAAATGGACAGGGGTTTCCTGAAACCGGACGGTTTCTATCCTTCCCTAATGCGTAACATACTGTTTGCGTCCGACCGTATCATAGCTGTCAGCGATGAGATAAGGAAAAGGCTCGTGGAATTGGGATACCCGGGTGACCGGATCGTTCGTTTCCCGAACGGAGTGGACACCGCAAGGTATTACCCGGATCCGGAAGGAAGGGAAAAAAGGAGATACCGGCTGGTTTTCGCCGGCCGGCTCGTAAAGGAGAAGGGAATCGGTTTTCTCCTCGAAGCGCTGAAGTCCCTGAGAAGCGAATTCCCGGATATCACATTGGACATCGTAGGATCCGGCAGGGAAGAGCGCAATATGATGGATCTTGCGAGGACGATGGATCTGGCCGATTGCGTATCCTTCCTCGGCAAAAGGGACGATGTTGGAGACGTATTACGGAAAGCGGGTATTTACATACAACCATCGGTGAGCGAAGGTCTGCCGAATTCCCTGCTGGAAGCGATGGCTTGCGGATTGCCCGTCATCGTCACGAACGTCGGTGGAATGCCGGATGTCGTCGAGGACGGCCGTAACGGCTTCGTCGTCCGTGCCGGGGATGCCGGGTCGTTGACGGATGCGATAAGGGCGATGATCCGGGATCCGGCGTCGATGAAGATATTTTCGGCGAACAACGTGGAACTGATCAGGAACAATTACAGCCTCGATTCGGTGGCGGGGCAGTACGCGAATCTTTACCGCGAGGTGCTTGAGAAGTAAGCCATGTGCGGTATCTGCGGCATCTGGTACAGGGGAACCGGCAAGCGGCCATCTCCGGAGCTTATGACGGAGATGACCGATACGATGCTCCACCGCGGCCCCGACGAGGGCGGACAGGAAATATTCTCCGAAATCGGTTTGGGCCACCGCAGGCTGAGGATCATCGACCTCAGCACCGGGCAACAGCCGATGAGCAACGAAGACGGAACGGTCTGGGTCGTATTCAACGGCGAAATATACAACTTCAAGGAATTGAAGGCCGGCCTGGAAAATAAAGGCCACGTTTTCAGGTCGAATTCAGATACGGAAGTGCTGATTCACCTTTACGAGGAAAAAGGCTTCGAGATGCCCGGTCACCTCCGCGGCATGTTCGCATTCGCAATATGGGACGACCGGCGAAAGAAGCTGTTCCTTTGCAGGGACCGCCTCGGGATCAAGCCGCTTTATTATTATGACGGCCCGGAATTCTTCGCCTTCGCTTCCGAACTGAAAGCGATCCTTCCGCTGTTCCGATCCCTTCCCGAAATCGATGCCGAAGCGATTGCGGATTATTTCACGTTCGGATACGTCCCCTCTCCGGTCACTCCATTCCGCGGCATAAGAAAACTGCTGCCTGCCGAGTGGCTCGAGGTAAGCGTGAGCCATAGCGACAGGGGATTATATTGGGACCCCGGCGATGAAGTCCTTTCCATCGAAGATCCTGCGGGCCGATTGGCGGAACTTGTCGACGAAGCGGTCAGGATTCGGCTGGTGAGTGATGTTCCGTTCGGCGCATTCCTTTCCGGAGGGGTCGATTCCAGCACGGTGTGCGCGCACATGCAGCGGCACCTGTCGGCCCCGTTGAAGACGTTTTCGATCGGATCGCCGGTCGAGAGGTACGACGAGCTGACATATGCGAAGACGGTCGCCCGCCACCTTAAGACCGATCACCATTTCCGCGTCGTTACGCCGGATGCGGTGGCGTTGCTGCCCCGCCTTGCCTGGCATTTCGACGAGCCGTTCGCCGACAGCTCCGCGATACCGACCTGGTTCGTTTCCGAACTTGCGCGCGAACACGTAACGATGACGCATTCCGGAGACGGCGGGGACGAGCTGTTCGGCGGATACACCCGCTACTTCAAGGAACTTGATCTGCAGCGTTTGAGGACGGCGGCAGGCGATGGAGGATTGCGTCTGGCAGCGGTACTCTTCTCACGCAGTCCTTTCCGCAACAATTTTATCTTGAGGATGGAAAGAGCGGCCAACCGTGCCCTGCTCGACCCGGCGGATCGTTACAGGGCAGGGGTTGGGATTTTCGTGAACCCGTTCGAAAACATCCTGGGTGAAAAGATCAGGGGAAAGACAACGGGATTTTTCCAGCGCGCGTTCAGCGAAATCGGAGCGGCGCCGAAAACGGTGTCGCTTAATAAACTCGGCCTCGTGGACATAAAAACCTATCTGCCGGAGGACATCCTGACGAAGGTCGACAGGATGAGCATGGCGCATTCGCTGGAGTCGCGGGTCCCGCTCCTGGACCATAAACTGGTCGAATTCGCCGTGTCGCTCGACGACAAATGGAAAACCGATGGCGGCAACGGCGGGAAAAGGATCCTGAAAGAGCTTGCGGCCACCCTGGTGCCGCGCGACGTCGTCTATCGTCCGAAAAAAGGATTCGGCGTGCCTTTGACGGACTGGTTCCGGAAAGACCTGCGCGGGATGATGATGGACCTGCACGGCAGCGCCAACCACCCCGCGTTCGATTATCTCGAAAGAGACCGTGTGAAGAGGATGATAGACGATCACGTCGGCGGGACGTTCGATCATGCCGAGCGGCTGTGGACAATACTCATGTTTCAAACGTGGATGGACACGTTCGTGACCCGGGCGCATCGTTATCAAGGCATTGGATGAATTTCGATGCGATCCTGGGGAGACGTATGCTTCATGATCGACACGCTTGAATGTGGCGGCACTCAAAAGCAGCTTCTGTTGATCGCGCAGGCAATCGGGGGAAGGGGGCTCTCTCCGTATACGTTGATCGTATTTCGCGAGCCTTTGACGATGATCGATGATTTCCGCTCGGCAGGAGTGAACGTCATACAGGTAGATAAGAAAAGCGAAATCGATCCCGGGTTCTTCCTGCGGCTCTACAGGTTTCTCCGGAAGACGAGACCCAAAATCGTAACCACTTTTCTTCCGACGGCGGACATGTGGGGACGGCTGGCCGCGAAGCTGGCGGGCGTGCCCGTGATCGGCTGCAGCATCAGGAGCCTGCCGCAGAAGCAGGGGGCGGTGCGCGATCTTTTCATGAAATCGATGCATGGAATATCCGATTTCATCGTGTGCAACAGCCATTCGGCTGCAAGGAGACTGTCGGAACTGGGGCTGTGCGTCGAGACGAAGACGCGCGTCATTCATAACGGAGTGAGGATAACCGGCGATTCGGCCGCGGCGAAAAACGACGGCCATAAAACCGTCGGTATCGTGGCGCGGCTCGTCGCCGTGAAGGATATAGGCACTCTTATCAGGGCGTTCGCAGGCCTTCCTCCCGGATTGCAGGAGAGGCTGGTCATAGTCGGAGACGGACCCTGCAGGGCGGAGCTCGAGCGAGCGGCCGCGGAGCTGGGAGTCGCCGAAAAAGTCCGTTTCATGGGGGAATGCAGGGAAGTTCAGGGCGTGGTCGAAAGCTTTTCGGTGGGCGTGCTGACGTCGCGGTACGAGGGCCTTTCGAACGTGATCCTCGAATACATGGCGGCGGGGATTCCCGTAGTCGCGACGGACACGGGAGGGACTCCGGAATTGGTCGTCGAAGGGGAGAACGGGTTTATGTTCCGACCCGGAGACGAAAAGACCTTGACGGAGAAACTGAAGCTGCTGCTGGCCGATCCCGGGATGGCGCAAACAATGGGGGAAAAAGGGTTCGATAAGGTTTCACGCGAATTTTCGATACCGCACATGACGGAATCCTGGAACGGCCTGATCGACGGATACCTGCAGGCATCTCATTAGTCCGGGCGCGCCGACATAATCCTTCAGTCGTTGTTAGCGTTGAGAAACCTGGACAGGGCGCAATACCTGTCGAGGGACGAGCTGCATTCGCTCCAGTCGGCGAAGCTCAGGTCGATCGTCAGGCATGCCTTCGAAAACGTCGCTTTCTACAGGAAAAAGTTCGACGCAGCGGGCCTTACCCCCGACGATATCAGGGAAACAGGAGATCTTGCGAAGATCCCCATCACGAATAAAAAGGACATACAAGCGGCCCTGCCGGGCGAGCTGCTTTCAAGGGGGATCGATCCCGCGAAGTGCATAGTGAAGAACACGAGCGGATCGACGGGAACTCCCCTCCGGTTTTTCGTGAACGCGCGGGAAAGGGATTTTCAGCGGCTTCTCAACCTTCGGATCTTCCTGGCCGGAGGATTCAGGCTGACCGACAAGACGGCCTACATCATCAATCCTCACAGGTTCCCGGACGGCAAGTACTGGTTCCAGGATTACGGGATACTCAGGCGTTATTATCTGTCCGTCTTCGATTCCGCGGAGAAGCATGCAGATGCATTGAGGCGCATCCGCCCGGACATCGTCTACGGCTACCCTTCGAACCTCACGCTCCTGGCGCTTGCCATCAAGGAAGGCGGAATCGCGGACATCCGCCCAAAGGCGGTGTTTTCGTCGGCCGAGGCGCTGGAGAAGCAGCCGCGAGCGCTCATCGAAGCGGCGATGAAGACGAAGGTGTACGACGTCCTGGGCCTGGTGGAGACCGGGGATATCGCCTGGGAGTGCCCGGCGAAGGAGGGATACCACGTCAACAGCGATGCCGTGGCAATGGAATTCCTCGATGAGAGCGACAGGCCGGTTGCGCCGGGCGAGAGGGGGAGATTGGTCTGCACGAACCTCTACACGTACACGATGCCGCTGATCCGCTACGAGGCGGGGGATATATGCGTGCCGTCCGGCGGAACGTGTTCCTGCGGCAGGACACTGCCGCTCATGGAAAGCATTAAGGGCAGGGCGAACGACTTCATCGTGCTTCCGGACGGGAAGATCGTCGCATCCTGCTTCCTGGTGATCCTGATGCAGTCTTTCCACGAGGTCGCGCAATACCGCGTGATCCAGGAACGAAGGGAATCGATCGTCATGCAGATCGTGAAAGGGGAGAGGTTCTCCGAAAGCACACCGGGGAGGATCGCGGAGGAAGTCGGACGAATCACGGGCAACCGGCTGAAAGTGGAGATGGCGTTTCTCGATGCGTTGCCCCGGGATGCAAGCGGAAAGATCCGGACGGTCATGTCGAAGGTCGTTCCCGGTCTTCAGAGCAGGATCCTGGATTATGCCGGGGGCGGGGAATGACGAAGGGGATGATTTACATACTGTCGAGCCAGGGGTTCTTTTTCATGTCGGGGTACCTGCTCCAGGTGTATGTCGGACGTTCCCTCGGCCCGGAGCTGTACGGCATTTTCGGATTGATCACCGTATTTCATTTCATATTCGAAAGGCTCATCGGGGGATCCTTCTCCAAGGGGATATCGAAATTCGTGGCGGAAAATGAAAGCGCGAGCCGGTCGATCATCGGATTTTCGATGAGGCTTCAGTACGGCTTCAGCCTGCTGACATTGCTGGTTTTTTACGGCGGCGCCGACTTGATCGCGGCGGAGATGGGCGACGGCCACCTGGCGGAATATTTCCGCCTGCTCTCCCTCCTCATCGTCGTGTCGGGCGTTTACATCGTGTACAGCTCCGCCCTGAACGGGGCAAGGGCTTTCAGGGAACAGGCGATACTCGCGGTCGCATTCGGGGCGGCGAGACTGTTCTTCGTGGCGGGTCTCGTCTACCTCGGCTACTCGCTTAAAGGGGCGGTGTGGGGGCTCGTGCTGGCGGGCGTCGCCTGCATGGTTCTCTCCATCAGGATGTGCAGGCCGCTGGCGGGAAAGGGGGATTTCGACGGCCGGGAACTGGTCTCGTATTCGGTGAAGGTGACGATGTTCACGGTCGCCATGCTGTTGATCATGAACATCGACCTCGTGGCGGTAAAACTGGTGCTGAAGGACAACCTCGCCACGGGGCTGTACAACGCGGTGCTGAACCTGGCCAGGATACCGACCCTTGTAACTATCCCGGTCTCCATCGTGCTTTTTCCACTCATCGTGAAGGCGGTTTCGGACGGAAACAACGAACTGGCGGCGGAATACTCGAACCGCACGCTCCGCTACCTCGTGATCCTCCTCGTCCCGTTTCCCTTCCTCGTTCATTCCACGTCCCGGGAACTGCTCACGCTTGTCTACGGAGGGGCGTATTCCGGCGGGTCCGCCGCTTTCGGTGTGCTTATTTACGGTCTTACCTTCATAGGAATCGCGATCATCATGAACACGATCATCCTCGCCGTGAGGGATTTGAAGGTTTTCATTTACTTCAACATGATTGTCGTGGCGGCCGATGTCACTCTCAACTACCTGTTGATCGGAAGGTTCGGGATCGCGGGAGCGGCGATTGCCACCACGGCTGTCGGGTTCGCCTGCTGCCTGTTCTCGATCGTCTACGTGTTCCGGTTTTTCGAATACACGGTGAAGGCAAGGTCCTATGTGAACGTGCTGCTGTCGTCCGCAGCCGTGTACCTTATCTCCGCCGGCGTTCCCGCATCCGGGGCCTTGCTCCTTATCAAATACCTTTTTCTGTACGCAGCATATTTCGCCATCCTGGCGGTTCTGAGGGAGTTCGGAGAGCAGGACAGGAAGATGTTCAGGGATCTGCTGCCTGCCCCTGCGGCGAACAAATGATGCCTGAAAAAGCCAAGAGTAAACCGCAGGTTGTATGCGGCTTCGAATCGTCGAACATCCATAACGTTTCGGAAATCGCTCCAGGGCATTTCCGATGCGAAATGAGGCCGGACGAACCTTCCATGTATGAATATCCGGATCATCACGGGTATTGGTTCCTCCTCAAACTGGAGAACGCCAGGGACGAAACCATCACTATAGACATAACGAACTGCAGCTGGATGCCCTCGCACTGGAAAAGCTACAGGCCTGTCGTAACCTATCTCGATCCGAACGAACTGGACAGCCATGTCTATGATGCCGTCGACGACGCATGCGTGATGGGAAGGACGTTCCGGTTCCGGCATGCCTACGGAGGGAACGAGGCGTGGGTATCCCTTTCCTATCCCTACACCTACTCGTACCACCAGAAATATCTTGAGTTCGTCGAAAGGAGCACGTTCGTCCGGAGGGAGACCATTCTGGTCACGAAGGAGGGGAGGAAACTGGATTGCGTCACCGTCTCCGATTTCGCGGCGGAGCCGGCCTGCAAGAAAAAAATCGTGGTGTTCGCGCGGGAACATGCAGTGGAGCAGGCGGGTTCGTGGGTATGCAAAGGCCTGGTGGATTTCCTGGCTTCCACGGATGAGGCGGCGGTCCGCTTGAGAAGAACTTCCGAATTCCTGGTCATTCCGATGACGATGCCGGACGCCGCGTATCACGGCCGGTGCACGGATCCGCGCACGGGCGGCATACTCGCTATCGATTTCCGGAACGGCGGCGGAGAAATGCTTATGGACGAGGCGAAAGCGATCTGGCGGAAGGTCCTGGCCTTCGCAGGAGAAGGGCAAGTCGACATCTGCATAAGCCTCCACAGCCCCCACGGATGCGAAGAGAACATATGGTCCCACCTCCACGGATCGATCCGCTACCAGGATGGGAAAAAACTGAACAGGGCGATATTTCTCAGGGCGGACGGGTTAACGAAAAGGGGCCCTGAAAGCAGTTGGGGAAAATATTCGCTCCCGGGCAAGTGCGCAAGGGAATTCGGGAGCGTTGCGATGCTGCTGGAAATCAACCAGCATGCCAGGCGGAGTTTTTTGACCCTGCAAAGCCTGTGCGGGATCGGCGAAACCATTTCCAGGGGAATAGCCGATTACTACAAACAAGGGACGGACATAGAGACATGAATTACGAAAAAATCCTTCTGATCAATCCGAACCCCCCGCGGACGGGAAACCTCGCAAAATACCGGCACGCGATTCCGATAATCGTGCCGCTCAGCCTGGGATATCTCGCCGGCTACCTGCATGAAAAAGGCGTGGAAGCCGAGATATACGACGAGCAGGTGGACCCTGTCGACGAAAACATCCTGAGATCGTACATCCTGGACAGGAAATTCGGGGTGCTCGGCATATCGTCGACCACAATGCACATTCAAAGGACCATGCAGATCGCGGATATGGCGAAGAAAATCGCGAAGGATGTGAAAGTGGTGCTCGGTGGTGTCCACCCCACCGTGATGCCCGGCGAATGCCTTGGAAACGGATCGGTGGATTTCGTCGTAAGGCAGGAAGGCGAGATCACCCTGTACGAACTGATGAAATCCCTGCGGGGGGATATTCCGCTTGACGGGATCGAGGGGGTTTCCTACCGGGACAACGGGACGGTGAGGCATATGCCTGATCGCATGCCGATCCAGGACCTGAATTCGCTTCCGCCGTTTCCATATCATCTCTTCGCGTCGAATGCGGAAAGATACCGGTTCCAGGTGCTGGCTTCAAGAGGATGTCCGTACCGCTGCATATTCTGCTCGGCCCGATCGGTCACCGGCTACAAGATAAGGTTTTACAGCCCGGAACGGGTCGTAAAAGACGTCGAATACCTGACGAACGTCTTCGGAAAAAACAAAATATCGTTCGCAGACGATACGTTCACGTTCAACAAGAAACATGTGACCGAAATCTGCTCCCTGCTGATCGAACGGGGGCTTAACGAAAAAATCCCGTTGTACTGCGCGGCGAGGGGAGACACGGTCGACAGGGAGCTTCTGGAAACGATGAAGAAGGCGGGCTTCAAGGGGCTGTATTTCGGTATCGAAACCGGGACCGAACGCCTCATGAAGGTTATCCGGAAAGGAGAGACGGTCGAGGACAATGTAAGGGCCGTAAAGCTCGCAAACGATGTCGGGTTGAAGGTGAGAGGAACTTTTTTGTTGGGCTTGCCGACGGAAACGAAAGCGGACTCCCGTGAAACGATAAATCTTGCGCTGAGGCTGCCTTTGAGCTTCGCGTCCTTCAGCATCGCCACTCCCTTCCCGGGCACGGAGCTGGCGCAAATAGCGAAAGATGACGGGTTCGAAAGCAGGGACTTTTCAAGGTTCGACATCGCGGGCGGACTGCTGGGGAAGCAGATCCCTTATATACCGAAGGGAAGGACCTATGAGGAGTTGAGGAAACTCCAGAAGATGGCATATTTCAGGTTCTACATGAAGCCGAGCAGGGTAATGTCTTTCCTTTTCAACGAAATCCCGGATTTGAATCTGAAGACCCTGAACCTGATGGAAAGATCGATCCTGATCGCGAAACTTTTTTTGGGACTATTCAAGGGAGGTTGACGGTTTCCGAAGACGCCGGTCCATCAATGCCGCCTGACATGATTTCAATTAACTGATCCGATGAAAAACCTCGTTTACCTGATTCCGTCCATGGCTTCCATGATTCTCGCCGGGTTCGTCTCCTGGAGTGGGCGCGAGAAAGCGCGGGATTTCGTCCTCATATTCGTCCTGTTGCTCGTATCTTTCTTTTTCCTGGCGCTCTTTTATTCGAAAAGCAAAAAGTTCCAGGATCTTCTCGATTTCCGGCCAAGCGAACGTGCCGTCCGCGCGATCTGGCTTGCCGCATTCCTTTTTTACCTGTGCATGAGCTTCCTGTTTTTCGGGAAACATAAAACCAACGTGATCGGGTTCGACCTCGATTCGATTTCATACTACACACAGGCAAAGATATTTTCAGCCGGGAAACTGAGTGTCCCCAGCCATGAGTTGAAGGAATTCTTCACAACGGGAAACGTCGTGAACGACGGGAAGTTTTACAGCAAATATTTCCCCGGCTGGCCGTTGATTCTTTCCGCTGGGGTAAAATCCGGTATCCCATGGGTTGTCAATCCGCTCCTGGGATTGATGACCCTGATCGTCGTTTATTTCACCGGAAAGGAAATTTACGACAGGGACACCGCCTTCCTCGCCATGCTGCTGCTTTTATTTTCGACGAATTTTTATTATCTGAACACGACGTACCTGTCGGAGCCTTCCAGCCTGCTTTTCTCCAGCCTGTTTTTTTATTTTGCGGTTCGAACGATAAAGGAACCCGGAGTCTCTGTCGCATTGCCGGCGGGAATCTTTCTGGGGGTATCTTTCCTCGTTAGGCCGTATTCGGCGGTGGCGGTAGCGCTGCCGGTTATAGGTTACTTCCTGTATCTCGCGGCCGGCGACCGCAGGAAGATGATGGCGCCGTTTTTCGCCGCCGCAGCGGGAGCGCTACCGTCGATCGCTGCGCTCCTGGCATACAACCATCTGCAGACGGGATCGTTCCTCGTCAGTCCGTTCGAACATTACAACCCCTTCGACAAACTGGGATTCGGCTTGCGATCCCTGGATGTTTTCGTAAATCCTGCGGAATATAACGTTCTGAGCGGCATCAAAAACATGTTGATCAATGTGGGGGCGGTCAACATCGTCGGAATTCTGTTTTCCTTCATTTTTTTATGCTTCGTGGCGGTCAGGAAGAAGACAAGGTGGGACATGCTTCTGCTTGCCATAGTCTTTTTAATCATCGTTATGCATGTTTTCTATCATGCGAAACAGTCCAGGTATTACCATGCCGCCTTTTTCGCATTGGCGTTGCTAACGGCAAGAGGCATGACTCTTTCCGAACTTTCCTTCAGGAAATGGCTTGGTAATGCGGAGATAAGGAATTTCGGATTCATGGCTATCCTGTTTGCGGCGATAACGAGCGTGGCGGTTACGATGTCTCCCCTGAAAATCTACAAAAGATACAAGATCTGTCAGCTTTATCGGCAGCCATATACGCTGGTCGAGTCGAATAACATTCATCGATCGATAATATTCGTCAAGTCCGTGCCCGAGGCGTACAACAACATATCCTATTACATACAGAATCCTCTGGATTACACGGGGGACGTGCTTTACGTCAGGGATCTGGGGGAAAGAAACGTCGAACTCATGAATCATTACCCGAACAGGAGTTACTACGTGTACGAATACAAGCGGGATACCGGGACGGGTGTTCTTCGCCCGATCGGCGGGAAAGAATTCACGGCGCCATCGGCGGCGGGCATATGAAACGGAAAAGCGCGTTCATGATGGTTTCGGCCAATATCGCCGCAGTCGTTCTGCTTTTCCTCCTTGTGGAAGGCATCGCCAGCCTCGCAATGGTGGCGCAGGAGTTCAAAAACGCCAGGCCGGTCGCGGAGCGGACGCACACGAGGCATGACGGCGATCTCGGATGGGTGAACATCCCGGGTGTTTCCATTAAAGACATGTACGGCCCCGGGAAATACCTGAAGACGAACTCGCAGGGGTTTCGCAACAACGAGGAATTCGCGGCTGAGGTCCCCGCCGGAAAAATCCGCATCGTGTGTTCGGGAGATTCCTTCACGCTCGGCTACGGGGTCGGTAACGACAACACGTGGTGCAGCAGGTTGGGGTTGGTCGACGGAAGAATCGAGGCGGTGAACATGGGGCAGGGAGGTTACGGGGCGGACCAGGCTTTCCTCTGGTACAAACGGGACGGCACGAAGATCCGGCATGACGTTCACCTGTTCGCGTTCATCACCTCCGACTTCATCCGCATGTCGAGCAACAGCTTCCTGGGGTACGGGAAGCCCGTTTTGGCGGTGGAAAACGGCGTCCTCGTAACGAAGGGGGTGCCGGTCGCCAAACGCTCGGATGTCATGGTCTGGCTGAAGGGAAATCTCTGGAGGCTTAATCGCCTGAATTCGGTCAGGCTTGCGGGGGTGCTGCTGGGAAAAGGCGGCGGGAAGGCGGAGGCGATTCCGCCTCCTGCAAGGCGGAAAACGAGAGAAGTCGTTTCGGAAATGATGGACGAGCTCCGGAGATTGAATGAGAAATCAGGAAGCGTCCTTGCACTGGTGTTTTTGCCGACGAAAAGCTCCGACGACGAAGCGACCAGGACCTGGCGGGAGTACCTGCGCGAAGAAACGAAGAGGAAGGGAATCGTATATTTCGACCTCCACGAGGAATTTCTGAAGATGCCGTATTCGACGGCCGACACGCTGTTCATAAAGGAACGCGACGCGAAATTCTCGTATGCCGCCGGGCATTACACGGAAGAGGGGAACGCCCGGGTGGCGGAGATCCTTTATACAAGACTTTTGGGCGTTCCCGATGTGGCGAAAAAGCTGCGACATACCGTTTCCGGTCGCTGAATGAACATTCTCGGATTATCCGCTTTCTACCACGACAGCGCGGCATGTCTTGTGCGGGACGGGAAGATCCTGGCCGCGGCCCAGGAAGAACGTTTCACACGGATAAAGCATGACTTTTCCTTTCCCGCGAACGCGACGCGCTACTGCCTTGCGAAGGGCGGGATCGTTGCGGAGGACCTCGACTTCGTGGTTTTTTACGACAAGCCGTTCATCAAGTTCGAGCGGATACTTATGACCTACATGAGCTATGCGCCGCTCGGCATAAGGTCTTTCCTCAAGGCCATCCCGCTGTGGGTCAAGCAGAAGATATGGACGAAGGATCTCATCCGCCGGGAATTATCCTGCACCTGCCCCATACTTTTCCCGGAGCATCACGAATCCCATGCGGCATCGGCATTCTTCCCGTCTCCGTTCGAAGAGGCGGCCATTCTCACGGTGGACGGCGTCGGGGAATGGGCCACGACGAGTTACGGATTCGGGAAAGGAAACGGCATCCGTATCCTTGGGGAACAGCATTTCCCCCATTCCCTCGGGCTGCTGTATTCGGCGTTCACGTACTACACGGGATTCAAGGTCAACTCGGGTGAGTACAAGCTTATGGGGCTCGCACCGTACGGCGAGCCGCGGTTCAAGGATCTAATCCTGTCCGAATTGCTGGACGTCAAGGAGGACGGCTCCTTCAGATTGAATCTCGATTATTTCGATTATTGCGTGGGACTGAAGATGATCGGTCCGGCGTTCGAGAAACTTTTCGGCGAGCCTGCGAGGCGGCCGGAATCCCCCCTCACGCAGCACCAGATGGACGTTGCGAGATCGATCCAGGAAGTCACCGAGGAAGTGATGATCAGGATCGCAAGGCACGTTTGGAAGGAAACCGGGCAGAAACGCCTTTGCCTGGCCGGAGGCGTGGCCCTGAATTGCGTGGCGAACGGGCGGATTCTTCGGGAGGGTCCATTCGAGGATATATGGATCCAGCCTGCGGCGGGCGATGCCGGCGGCGCTTTGGGAGCCGCCATGCTGGTATGGCATGCGCACATGGGAAATCCGAGGACCGTGAACGGGCACAGTGATGGCCAGGAAGGATCATACCTTGGGCCGGATTTCGAAGATGGCGAAGTCCGGGAATACCTCGACGCGAACGGGATCATGTACAGGAAGGCGGAGGAAGGCCGGATTCCGGAAATCGTGGCGGATATGATCGCGGAGCAGAAAGTCATCGGGTGGTTCCAGGGGCGCATGGAGTTCGGTCCAAGGGCCCTTGGAAACCGATCGATCATCGGGGATGCGCGATCTCCGGAAATGCAGGAGATCATGAATCTGAAGATCAAGTTCAGGGAAAGCTTTCGTCCTTTCGCTCCAACGGTTCTGCGGGAGAAGGTTTCGGACTATTTCGAAATGGACAGGGAAAGTCCGTACATGCTGCTCGTGGCGCCGGTCCGAAGCGAGATACGTCGTGAGATGACGCAGGAGGAAAGCCTGCTTTCCGGAATCGGAAAGATCGACGTCGTCCGATCCAGCATTCCCGCGGTAACACATGTTGATTATTCGGCCCGGGTCCAGACGGTGCGTGAAGAAGACAATTCCCTCTACCACCGCATGATACGCAAATTCGACGAGAAGTACGGATGCCCTGTGGTCATAAACACATCATTCAACGTGCGAGGCGAGCCCATAGTCTGCACCCCCGGGGATGCCTATCGCTGTTTCATGCGTACCGACATGGATTGCCTCGTCATGGGAAATTTCATCATCGAAAAGGCGGACCAGAAACCGTTTGAGAACGATTTTCGCCGGCATGAAACATTCCAGCCGGATTAGGAGAAGATGGTGATCCGGGATGAATTCGGCAGGATACGGGGAAACACCCGGGAATGGAGAAATTTCGGCGTCGTAATGGGAACGGTTTCCGCGATTATCGGAGGGATTCTTTACGTGAAGGGAAGCGGGAGATATTCCGCTCCCTTTGCCGTTTCGGTTTTCATGTTGTCATCGGCGGTTCTGGTTCCAAAGATTTTAAAACCGCTTCACAAGGCCTGGATGTCCCTGTCCATCGTCATCGGATACGTGATGACACGCGTCCTGCTTTGCGCCCTGTTTTTCCTGTTGCTCACGCCGTTGGGCCTGCTTGCCAGGCTGGCCAACAAGGAATTTCTGAAAAAGACGTTCCGTGAACCGTGCGAAAGCTATTGGCTGCAGAAGGAAGAAAGGGCGGGGAATTCATACGAGAAGCAATACTGAATACGATCGCATACGGAAAATCGAAAGCCGGGTCATAATCGGTGCGCATGAACCAAATCGGGGGATGATGCATATGGGCAGGCTGGAGACGGCAAGGGAATTTTACGAATTCATCAGAAACCGGAAACAGTGGTGGATCATGCCGGTGATCATCTTCCTTGCGCTTTTCGGCGCGCTGCTCGTCCTTTCGGAAGGATCCGTAATTGCTCCATTCATATACACACTGTTCTGATCGTACGCATGATGCAACGGCGAGCAGGGCGAATCGGCAAAGGAGCGGTTGAATATGCATATACCTGATGGTTACCTGAGCCCGGGAACGTACGTATCGTTTTATGCCGTAATGATTCCGCTTTGGTACAAGGCCACGAAGGTGCTGAAAAACGCCTTCAAGGCGAAGCATGCGTCCTATCTGGCCTTGTGCGCGGCGTTTACGTTCGTGGTCCAGATGTTCAACATTCCCACCCCGGGCGGATCGTCGGGTCATATCGTGGGCGGGGCCATCGCGGCCATACTGCTCGGTCCGTGGGCGGCGCTGCTTGCGATATCCGTGGTCATGATCATCCAGGCGCTTCTGTTCGGCGACGGAGGGATAACGGCGATCGCCGCCAACTGTTTCAACATGGCGGTTGTGATGCCGTTTTCAGCCTACTACGTCTACAAGATCGTTGGCTCGGGATCGGAACCTTCGTCGCCCCGGAGGATCTTTGCCGCCGGGGTCGCAGGGTATCTCTCGTTGAACCTTGCGGCGGTCCTGACGGCGGTGGAGTTCGGAATACAACCGCTGATCGCGCATTCTCCCGACGGAACGCCGTTGTACGCGCCCTATCCGCTGAGCGTCGCCGTTCCCGTGATGGCCGCGGAACACCTTCTGCTCTTCGGAGTCATAGAAGCAGTCGTCACGGGAATGGTGCTCGCGTATGTGGCAAGGAAGGAACCGTCGCTTCTCAGGTCCTCCGAGCCCGACTCCTTGCAGGCCGAAGTGACAGTTGCGTCCAAACCTTATCGGTTGTGGATCGGGATCGGAGCCCTCGTGGTGCTGACACCGCTCGGCCTGATCGCCTCGGGGTCCGCCTGGGGGGAGTGGACGGCGGAGGAATTGAAAACGCTCATCGGATTCACCCCCGCGAAGCTGAAACAGTTGGAGGGCATGTGGCCGGGGCTGATGTCGAACTATAACATGACCGGCTGGGACAGTCCCATGATGTCGGCGTTCGGGTATATCCTCGCCGCGGCCGCAGGCGTGAGCGCGATCGCTACGGTTTCGTTCATCGTCAGCAGGTTCATTTCCGCAGGTAAAAGACCCGGATGACCCTTCGGTGGCTTCATACGAATGAAGGTGCGGGGAATGCCTGCCCGCACCCCCGCAACGGCAGCCGCCGCAAGGGATTTCTCGACAGGACGCTTGAAGGCGTGGCCGCGTTTTTCCGGGACGGGCTGTTTTCCGAGGAATACGCACGGAAGCCCGGGATATTGCAGGGGATAGATCCTCGCGTCAAGGTCCTCTCCGTCCTTCTCTTCGTGGTGACGGTGAGTTTCCTGCGTCATTTCACTTTGATCGCGGGAATATATGCGGGTATCCTGCTGGCCGCGCATTTCTCCAGGGTCCCCGTCGGTTTTTTCATCACGAGGGTCTGGCTCTTCGTTCCGCTTTTCGCAGGGGTGATATCGCTGCCCGCGCTCTTCAATGTCGTCGTTCCGGGAGAAGCCGTCGTCACCTTGATGAAGTTCGATTCTCCCTGGAGGCTCGGCCCCCTGAAGATTCCCGCCACTCTTTCCATCACCCGCCAGGGAATCAACGTGGCATCCGTCTTCGTCATGAGAGTTGCCACGTCCGTTTCCTTCGTCGTGCTCCTTCTGCTCACGACGAGGTGGTCGCATCTTCTCAAGGCGCTGAAAGTGTTATTCGTGCCGCAGATCTTCACCTTCATCATAGGCATGACCTACCGGTACATCCACCTGCTTCTCCGGATCATCCAGGACATCCATCTCGCCAAGAAGAGCAGGGTCATCGTGAAGGGCGGCCTGAAGGAAGGTCAGAAATGGGTGGCGTCGCAGATGGGAATCGTCCTGGCAAAGTCCCTGCTGATCAGCGAGGACGTGTATTCGGCGATGCAGTCCAGGGGATATTCGCGCGAGGTGAAGATCATCGACACCTTCAGGATGAGGAAGGCGGATTACTGCTGGGCATGTTTCTCGGTACTGGCGGCGATGCTTGCCGTTTACCTGAACAGGCTTTCGGGCTGACTGGAATTATCCCTGGGAGAATCTCTTGAAAACCATGGTGCCGGCATGAAGGAAAACATCTTCGATGTCAGGGGGGTCAGTTACACCTGCCTGGAAAAATTTCCCGCCCTTCGGAACGTCAGCCTCGAAGTCGGCGAAAGGGAAAGCGTCGCCCTTCTCGGCGCCAACGGCTCGGGGAAATCCAGCCTGCTTCACGTTCTGGACGGCCTTGCCTTTCCGCAGGAAGGGGAAGTGATGTTCCGGGGGAGGAAATTGACGGAGGAAGGCCTAAACGACGAGGAGTTCAACAGGTATTTCCGAAAGTCCGTGGGCCTCATCTTCCAGAATTCCGATATCCAGCTCTTCTCGTCCACCGTGTGGGACGAGATCGCTTTCGGGCCGATCCAGCTTGGTCTGCCGAAGGAGGAAGTGGAGGAGAGGGTCGAAGACCTGCTGAAAATGCTGGAAATGGCAGGCCTGCGGGACAGGGCTCCGTACCATTTGAGCGGGGGGGAGAAGAAGAAAGTCGCAATCGCTTCCACGCTCGCGGTGAACCCGGACGTTCTCCTGCTGGATGAGCCGACGAACGGGCTGGACCCCAGGACCCAGGCGTGGCTGGTGGAACTCCTGCAGGAAGTTCGCGCCGCGGGAAAAACGATCGTGATGGCCAGCCACGATCTGCTGATAGTGGAGAAAGTCTGCGACAGGGTTGTCGTCATTGGAGAGGACCACAGGGTGGCGGGCGGGGGCAATACCGCGGAGATCCTGGCCGACAAGCGCCTGCTCCTGAGTGTCAATCTGATCCATGAGCATCTTCACTACCACGACGGCGAGCTTCACAGCCATCCGCATGGGCACGTTACGGAACAGGATCACGCCCATCACGATCACTTGAATCATAAACACGACCACTGACGGAATCCGGATGGGCTCGATTTACACGGGGATCATGTCGAAGGACGGATTCGTTTTCGCGACGAACGATATTTTCGGCGATTCCGATTGCGACTGCTCGATCGTCAGGGTCAATTCGCTTTGCGGCGGGTTTATCGTCACGGCAAGAGGAGGGCTTCTGCCGGCTGTAAGCAGAACGCTTGCGGAATGTTTTTCCTGCCTGGAACGATTGCCGCCGGGCATAACGCGAAGCTTAGCGGGGGAGATCATCGATGCCTTCGGAAAGAACCGCCTGAACGACCCGGACAGCGCATCGCGTCCCATGCCTTTTCTGCTCCTGCTTATCGGATACCGGCAGGGGCTTCCGCGCGGCCTCGAACATGTGTTCATCCGCAACCGGGTGACCGGCATCTCCATGGAGAACGGGAAAAAGGCATATGCTACTGCATTCGATACGCGGCCGCCGGAGCCGGCGGAAAACCTGTTCTACGGGCATGCCGAATTGAGCAGGTATCTTTCCATGCGGTTGCAGGCCAAGGATCTGGACGACGAAGCGGCTGAGCTCCTGTCGTATATGTCAGTGACCGAAACTCAGAAAATCGACGGGTCCATGGATCCGGGCATCAGGATGGCGACCTTGTCCGCTCGTGACGGCTTCGGATGGCTGGACGAAGAATCGCTTCGCCGGCTTTCGGCAAGGTCCCGTGCCGCCGGCGACATGCTGGCCCGCGGCCTCTTCGAAAAGTTCCATGCCTGAAAGGACTGCGCGAAGGAAGGACGGAGATGAGAATCCGGGGAGAGGCAGCATGAAATTATCGGAAGCGATAGCGGAAAGGAACAGCTGCCGGGCCTTTTCGACCTGTGAAGTTTCGAGGGAAGACATAACCGAATTGATCGAAGCCGGGATCCGGGCTCCTTCGAAAGGCAACAGCCAGATATGGGAGTTCGTCGCCGTCATGGGCGAAAAAAAACGGGCCATGGACGAAATGCTGTTCAATCTGCTGAAGACGGATTTCATCCCTTCCATGACCCTCGGCGATGCCGCAACGCCGGCGGAATCCGAGGCGATGCGGAAAGCAGGCGCGCGAAGCAGCCGCAACAGGGAAGAGATCGTGAAAATCCTCGCTCCATACGGGCAAACCTTCGAAGCCTTCATGCTGGAGGGAACGTTCACTTTTTTCAAGGCGCCGGTCGCTATACTCGTTTTCGTGGATGAAGTTTTTTCGAAAGATCTTCCGCATATCCTGAGCGTTGGTGCCGCGGTCCAGAACGTGCTCCTTGCGGCCACGGAGAAGAAGTTCGGAACTTGCTGGATAGGCGGCGTATGGAGATACACGAAGGAAATCCGGGACCTGCTCGGAATTCCGGGGAACAAGAAGCTGCTTTCGTCGATCGCCCTGGGATACGTGGACCCGTACAATCCCATGAGCAGGTACAAATCGTCGCGTGACGACATCGGCGAGTTCGTCCGATGGATCGGCTTCGACAAGGGTTAGGGAGGCAACGGATTGTCCCTGACGGTGGCTCTCAAGGCGGCCTACGGACTGGTCATGGCTGCCGACAGCCGGGTAACGGAAGGTTATACGCTGGAAGGACCGAAGGTCCAGGACAATTCCGTGAAATTTATCCGCCTTGATCGCGATTGGGGAGTCCAGACGTACGGTAATTCGAACATCGGATCCGCTGGAATCGGCGCCCTCCGGGACCGGATCGAGGCGAACGCGTCGCTGGCGGCGTCGCAGGAGGGGCTTCTGGAGGAATGCAGGGCGGTTTTCAAACGGGAAAGCGAAAAATGGAGCAGGGAGAACCCGGGTAATCACAGGCAAGACAAGGACGTCGGATTCGTTCTCGCAGGATACGGCAAGGGATCGGCCGAGCCCGTCATAGTCAATTTCCAAAGCCCGGGCTTCCTTGATGAGAACATGCGGCATGGCTGCCTGTTGGCGGGTCAATGGCACATCGCGCGGTTTTTTCTCCAAAGGCTCTATATAAGGGATGCCCGGCTGGAAAAGATGAAAGAGCTGGCTGTTTTGCTGCTCAACGCTACGATGAAGTCGGAAAAGACCGTGGGAGGAGCGATCCGTTTGGCGGAAATAACCCCCGAGGAAGGTTTTCGCTGGGCAACGGACGAAGATGTGGAGGCTCTCAGGAAGAACTCCGAACGGCTGGAAGGGGAATTCCACGAACTTCTCCACGCTTCGCTTGACGGCTATCCGGATGCGCCTGCGGAGGATGGACTCCGGAAAGGCCCATCGTGACGAATCGCCATCATGAAATGAAAGATCGTTTGAGCGTGGAAATAGGGCGGTTGCGGGAAGAAATGGTGGAGATCGCCCGGTCGATCCATGAAAATCCCGAAATCGGCTACAAGGAGTACGAGTCTTCGAAGAAGCTCGTCGATCTCCTGGTGCGGAACGGATTCGATGTCACGCGTGGAATCGCGGGTATGGAGACCGCTTTCATCGCATGCTATCCGGAACATTCGGCGGGTCCCACGGTGGCTTTTATCGCGGAATATGACGCGCTTTCCGGTCTTGGACACGGGTGCGCGCACAATCTCATCGGTACGGCAGGCGCGGGAGCGGCCGTCGGATTGAGCAAGGTGTTCGGTGAACTGCGGGGACGGATCGCCGTAGTCGGGTGTCCGGCGGAAGAAGCCGGGGTCGACGGTGCGGGCGGGAAGGTGAAACTGGTGGAAAGCGGATGCTTCGACGGGATCGACGCGGCTATATGTTTTCACCCGATGCCACTTACCACGGTGGGTGGGGAAACAACCGCCCTGATAGGCCTCGAGTTCGAATTCCTTGGGAAGGCGGTCCATGCGGCGGGGAATCCATGGGACGGCATCAACGCCCTGGATGGCGTCCTTCAGACCTTCAACGCCGTCAACGCCTTGAGGCAGCACGTCAGGGACGACATACGGATCCACGGGATCGTGACACATGGAGGAGATGCTCCGAATATCGTCCCGGAACGCGCAGCCGCCCGCTTTTTCATACGTTCCTCCAACAGCGAGGCGTTGAAGGACACCGTTGATAAGGTGAAGAGATGCGCGCAGGGCGCGGCCATGGCAACGGGCGCCACATTGAATATAAATGTCTTCAACAACCTTTACGAATCGATGAGAAGCAACGCCACGATTGCGGAAGCCGTATCCCGGAACCTGGAGAGGGCCGGCCTCCGCATCGAAGGCAGGAAAAAGGGGAGGGGGTCGACCGATTTCGGAAACGTGTCGAGGGTCGTGCCTTCATGCGAGCTTGCCGTGCGCCTTGGGGACAGGATTTTTCCCCACACGCGGGAATTTCTGCATGCATCCAATTCCGAGGAAGGTTTCCGGGTCATGATGCTGGGGGCGGAAATCATGGCGCAGACCGCCATGGATCTTTTCGCTGCCCCGGAATTGCTCGAAAAGGCGAAGAAGGAGTTCCGGACGGAGCCGGGTTGAAGATATTCCTGATCGGATGGTTCGGCGCGGGAAACGCCGGAGACGAAGCCATACTGGTTTCGGAATTGCTCTTCCTCCGATCGCGGATCAGGGAACCCGAGTTTCACATCCTTTCCTTCGATCCGGAAAAAACGCGGAAGATCACCGCAGGCATGCCCGAGGTAAAGAAAATTCTGAGAATGGGGTCGAAAAGCAAAGCCGGGAAATCGGATTTTTCCGGGATCAACCGGGCATTCAACGAGGCGGACCTGGTGATTATCGGAGGAGGGGGAATATTCCAGGACATCTACAACCGCTATCCCATACCGTTTTTCGCGGCCATGGCGTTCCTGTCCAGGATCAAGAAGAAACTTCTTGCGCTTTACTGTGTCGGTATCGGGCCGGTCAGGGCAACGTGGAGCGGAAAGCTCTGCCGGTATGCGGCGAACGCGGCCGATTTCGTTTCCGTCAGGGACGAGGAGTCGGAATCCCTTCTTCGCGCGTTCGGCGTGACGAAGGAGATCCTCGTTTCCGCCGACCCCGTTTTCCTTCTGGAGCCGGCCTGGAACGAAAAGACCCTGCAGGCGGTAAAGAATATCGAAGGGAATGCCGATCAGCGTTTCGTCGGTGTTTGCGTACAGGAACTGCTTCCATGGGATGACTCGAACAAGGCGGTCCTGGCGGAGGTCCTGGACGCCGTCGCGCGGGAATCGAACGCCCGCATCGTGATGCTTCCCATGGGAGCGTACAGGGACGGCTGGACGGGCAGGAGCGGAGACAAGGATACGGTCGATGTCGCCGCGTCGAAAAGGCTTGCCGCGCGGATGGAAAGCCGCGTATCCATCCTGCCGATGGATCTGAGCCCGCCGGAATTGCTCGGCGTGATCAGGAAGATGGACCTGGTGATAAGCATGAGGCTGCACGGCGTGATCATGGGGCTTGCCGCCGCCGTTCCGGTCATTGCAATGACCTACGAGGAAGAGACGAAGATCAGGAACCTCATGTACCGGGTGGGGAGGGAGAAGTACCTTTTCGACGTCCGAAGGCTTGACAGGAATGCGCTTGTCGGGGCCGCGAGCGACCTGCTTTCCGAATCCCCGGGCCGGCGGGATATTCTTTCGGAGAAGCTCGCCTTGATGAAATCACAGGCCGAAAAGTGCAACGAGAGGATGATAGAAACGTTCCTGGAAAAGGGGCTTGCCTGTTGAAGGGCACGCCGTATACAGGGAGCCCTGCCCCCGCCCCGCATCTCCGCCCGCATGCCGCGGCCGGGCTCGTTTTCGCCCTGTCGTTCCTTTTCTATCTTGCGACGCTCGCCCCCACGGTCATATGGGGCGACAGCGCCGAGTTTGCGATTCATGCGAAAAGGTTGCATCTCGATATTTCCGCCGATTCCCATCCCCTGTTCGTCATTCTCGGGCGGTTGTTCTCTTTTCTTCCGTTCGAGCCGGCGTACAGCCTGAACCTGCTCACGGCCGTCACGGCGTCGCTTGCCGTTTCCATGGTGTATCTCGTCGTTTTCGAATTGACGGGGTCGGTTGCGGCTTCGATCGCCGGGGCTTCGTCCCTTGCCGTTTCGCACGCATTCTGGCTCCACGCGGTGATAACGGAAGTCTACGATTTGAATGCATTTTTCATAACCGCCATCGTGCTGGTCCTGCTGAAATGGAGGAGGATGCCGGAAAAGCATTCCCTGCTGTACGCCGCGGCGTTCCTTTTCGGGCTCGGGTTGGCCAACCATTTGATCATGGCGCTTTCGATAGTCGGTTTTTTCGTTTTCATCGCGCTTACGGACCGCAGGGTCCTTCTCTCGATCAGGACCGCGGGTTTCACGATCCTTTCCTTCCTCATCGGTAATGCCCTGATGATCCATCTCCTCATCGGAAAATTGATCGCCGGAAGGCAGGCCGCCGCCGTGGCGAATGCCGCGGCCGGAGGGGCGCACAAGAAGGCGATGTTCACGGTATCCTTGAAGGTGTTCCACGACTTTCTCATGTATCTTGCCTACCTTTTCTACCAGTTCCCGCTGGCGGGAATCGCGCTTGGCGCGTTCGGCATCACCGCCGTGTTCAGGAAAAATCGTGACGCCGGACTGCTGTTGTCCCTCCTGATCCTGATCAACATGGCGTTTTTTCTGACCTTCGGACCGGGAGCGGCGCGCACCACCAAGTACACGTTCTACATCCCGGACTACGCGGTGTTTTCCATCTTCATCGGCTGCGGATTTGCCGCGTTGGCGGATTATTTCCGCAGGAAGGGATATCCCGGCAAGCCGGTCTGCGCCGTAATGTTGTTCCTGATCGTTGCGTTGCCGATATTCCTTTACAGCGTGGCGCCATACGCTTCAAAAAAGCTGTCAGTCGATCTTCTGCACGCAAGGAGCATCCCCTACAGGGACAACGAGGAATTTTTCCTTTACCCGGGGAAAAGGGGATACACCGGCGCGGTGCGATACGCGGATGAAGCGCTGAAAACGGCCGGTCCCGGCGCGATCATCATCGCGGATCACACCCTCTTCACGGTGTTGCGGTACTGCCAGGAAATAAGAGGGATGGGAAACGACGTCAAGGTGCTGCCTTCCGGATCGTTCGCGAAAAGAACCCCCGAAACGACGGTGGCCGGTAATTACGGGACCAGGGATATCTACCTTGCATCGATGGAAAAATATTATTACCGGGTAAGGGAACTTCGCGACGAGTACGATTTCGTTCCCGTGGGCGTTCTTTTCAAAGTCGTGAAGAAACCGGGCAAGGCCTGAAGGGAGCTTTGTCCGCTGCGGACTTGCCGTATGGTGATCGACTCCATAATCAAGCTGAAGAAGTTGAGGGAAAACGTCGGGCTCGGAATGCCCCAACTCCAGGAAATCCAGCGGCGAAAGCTCAATGCCCTGATCCGCCATGCCTGCGAAAACGTGCCGTACTACAGGAATCTGTTTCGCGAAGCGGGCATCAAGCCCGATGACGTGCAATCCGTCGAGGACCTCGCGAGAGTTCCCATCACCGAAAAGAAAGTTATGCGGTCGCTTGACAGGAAGGAAGTCCTGGCGGCGAACGTCGATCCGAAGCGTTGCCTGGCGGTCTTCACGAGCGGATCGACCGGCATGCCGACCCATATTTACCTGACCCGGGAAGATTACGAGTGCATCGACCTCGTATACCTTCGCTCATTTCTCGAAAACGGGCTTTCGTTCCTTCACAAGCGGGCCTTCATCCTCGACCCCCACAGTTTCGACACGAGGAGGCGATGGTACCAGTCTCTCGGCCTGGCGAGGTCGGTGAATATTTCCTGCTTCCTCGAACCCGAGGAGCAGATGCGGATGCTTGCGGATGCGCGTCCCGATTTCATACACGGTTATCCGTCCAGCCTCGGGCAAGTAGCACGGCTTGTCGCCGAAAGAGGGCCGAGAAACGGAATACGCCCTGCCGTCGTTTCGACGGCCGCAGAGGTCCTTCATGCGAAGGACAGGAAGAGAATCGCCGCCGCTTTCGGCGTGATGCCGTTCGACCGTTACGCCGCGAGGGAATGCGGAAATATCGCCTGGGAATGCGAAAAGCACAATGGATACCACATAAACGTGGACACGCTGGTGGTTGAATTCGTCAAGGACAACCGGCATGTGATGCCGGGCCAGAGGGGAGATGTCGTGATCACCAACCTTCATTCTTATGCGATGCCGTTCATCCGGTACCGGATCGGGGATCTCGGAGTCCCGTCGGACAAGACCTGCGGGTGCGGCCGGGCGCTTCCGCTTATGGAGATAATCGAAGGAAGGGACGAGGATTTCATCGTGCTCAAGGGGGGGAGGAGAATCTCACCGATGATGGTCACCGGAACTTTGGACCACATACCAGGCATCCGGCAATTCCGGGTGATACAGGAAAACGCCGATTCCGTGGTGGCATGGATTTCTGCGGGGAAAGGCTTCAAGCCCGATACGGCGGTTCGAGTGGAGGAAAAACTCAAGGAAATACTCGGTAACGGAATCGGGATCGTCTGCAGGGAGGTGGACGATATACCGAGAGAGCCTTCGGGGAAAGTCCGCGCCGTGATCTCGAGGCTGTCATGAGCGGAACGGGGACGGGTCTTTTCGGAAAAATGTCGGGGATGCTTCAACATTACCGGACAAGCACGGCGATTCTGAGGAAAGTGCTGAAAAGCCCCATGTCGTTCGATCGAAGCATGGAGATCATAAGGGAGGGAGTCGAAAAGCGCGAGAAGAATTTCCTCTCCATGCTGGAGAAATGCGTTTTCCGCAATCCGCGGAGTCCATACAAGGCATTGCTGGATCATGCGGGGTATTCGTTCGGCGATATCGAGTCTATGGTAGGGGAAAAGGGCCTGGAAGAGACCTTGAAGAAGCTGCACTCCGACGGCGTTTACCTCACGATCCAGGAATACAAGGGGAGGATCCCCGCAGTCAGGGGAAACCGGACGTTCCGATTCAAGGAAACGGATTTCAACAACGCGTCTCTCTCTTCCGGCCTTGATACCCAGACGGGCGGTACGACGGGCCGAAGCACGAAAGTGAAAGTGCCCCTGGAATACATATTGCAGAACACCGTTTACGGCATCCACGCGTCAAGGCTTTACGATATCCCCGGCAGGAAAGCGATCGTCTGGCTGCCCATTCTGCCTGCCCTGGAAGGCTTTTTCTTCAACTTGAGGTTCGGCGTCGCCGGGAATACCCCCGTCAAGTGGTATTCACAGGTGGACGGACGGAACATGAAGCCTTCAATGGAAGACAGGCTGAAGACGGCGACGACGATCCGGATGTCCCGGCTTTACGGAATACGGCTTCCCAAGCCTGAATTCGTGGATATCGGCTCCACGCACACGATAGCGCAGTGGATGGACGGAAACCTGAAAGGCGGTCCGGGCTATGCCGTCGTAACCTACGCAAGCTCCGCTTTCCGCCTGGTGATGGAGGCGAAAAAGCGGGGGTTGAACCTGGGAAAAACCGTCTTCTGGCTCATGGGGGAGCCGCTGACCGAAAAGAAGCGGGATCTCATCGAAAGCTACGGATGCCGCGCGTACACCTTGTACGGTTGCAACGAGCTGATGCTGATCGGACACGCCTGCCTGAATTCGGGAGAGGTGGACGACATACATGTGTGCAGGGACAAGTTGGCCGTGATCCAGCACGCCAGGGACGTGGAGCACTCCAACGTCAAGGTCGACGCATTCCTGTTCACTACCCTGATGGAGATCAGCTCGAAGATCTTCATTAACACGGAAATAGGAGATTACGGGGTCCTTCATCGGAAACCGTGCGGGTGCCCGTTCGAGGAACTCGGTTACGTGGAACATATCCACACGATAAGGAGTTTCGAAAAGCTTACGGCGGAAGGTATGACGTTCACAGGCAGCAACCTGGTGTACCTGGTGGAAGAACTGCTTCCGAAGAAGTTCGGAGGCGATCTGACGAATTACCAGTTCCTGGAAGCGGAGGACGCATCCGGGTTCACACGCCTGTATATCCTTGTCAGCCCGGAAATCGCCGATTTCGACGAAAAGGCCCTGCGGGAAACGATCTTCGAAGGGCTGTTCCACGGCCACGACCCGGAATACGTGGGAGCGAGAGTCATGAAGGATGTCTGGACGAGGACCAACACCATCCAGGTAAGGCGGGTGAACCCGATCGCCACGCGAAGAGGGAAAGTCATGCCGCTGTTCATCTGCAAGGAGAAGGAAATCGCAGGCACAGGCCTGCTGTCGTGATGGTGGCCGGGTGGACACGGCAAATCGCGATTCAGCGTTGCGCGGGTCACGGAGTTGCAGGGAAATTCATTTGACGGTGGAAAAATCATGAACGTTCTGTTGGTTCAACCGGCGGCAACGGACCGGGGGTTCATCCATCTCGGGCTGGGCTTCATCGCCGCGTCCCTCGAGGAACGCGGACACAAGGTCGGTATCGTGGACCTGGGACTCGAAGGGGAGTCGAGGAAGGACATCGCCCGGCTCGTGAGGAAGGCGGCCCCGGATGCCGTCGGCATCACGGCGCTGACGCCCACATACCCCGGGGCGCTTTCCGTCGCGGATATCGTCAAGGAACTGTTTCCGAAGTGCCCGGTGGTGTTCGGCGGGACGCACTCCTCCGTGCTGACGGACGAGGTGCTCGGGAACTCCACGGTGGATTTCGTGATCCGGGGCGAAGGCGAAACCGCCATGCCGGATCTCCTGGAAACACTGGTGTCGGGAGGAGAGATCGGAGATGTGGCAGGTGTCTCTTACCGGCGCGA
Source organism: Deltaproteobacteria bacterium (assembly GCA_016218975.1). Lineage (NCBI taxonomy): Bacteria > Pseudomonadati > Myxococcota > Myxococcia > Deltaproteobacteria bacterium. The sequence continues at coordinate 161,972 of JACRCO010000037.1, read as the reverse complement.
TGGAAAGGTTCGACACAATGCGCCGCGTCCCCTGATCCAGGACCTGGACACCCTGCCGCCGATCCCCTGGCATCTCTTCGACATGGACCGTTACACGGGCATCCTGCACGGGAAAAGGGCGGTGGGCATATCCGCCGCCCGCGGATGCCCGTACAATTGCGTTTTCTGTTACCGGGGGCCTGCCGCGGGAAAAACAATACGCGTCTGGAGCCCCGAAAGGGTCGTCCGCGAGATACGGCGCGCCAGGGAGATGATCGGCGTAAACTCCTTCCATTTCTGGAACGATGTGTTCACCTACGACAAGAGGTGGGTTGAGTCTTTTTGCGGGCTTCTCTCCGTCGAAAACATCAAGATCGAATGGGATTGCCAGACACGCGCGGACCTGATCAACGAGGACGTCCTGGGACGCATGAAGGATGCGGGATGCACCGCCGTCATGCTCGGGGTGGAAAGCGGGAGCAACGAGGTTCTCGAAAACATGGAGAAGGGGTTGACGAAGGACAAGATCCGGGAAGGGTTTCGTCTTCTCCACAAGGTGGGATTCGAAACCACCGCGACGTTCACGCTCGGGCTTCCCTGGGATACGCGGGAGACGATACCGGAAACCATCGAATTCGCGAAGGAGATCAACCCGAATTTTGCCATGTTCTACGTGGCGGTCCCGTTTCCCGGATCCCCGTTGTGGAGTATTTGCCGGGAAAAGGGGATATCGCTGTCGCAGGATTGGGCGAACTACAGGATCCTTCCGTTCGAATTCGACATCCGGAACATGGTTCCCGTGTTCGACACCGCGAAGCTGAGCGTGGAGGAACTGGGGAGGTTCCTGAAGACCGCGCAGATCGAATTCCAGCTGGGAAGGCTCAAAAAAGGGCAGGTCCTGAGAGGCCTGAAGAACATCAAGGATATCTTTTCGCTGCTTTTCATGCGCAGCCGTTCGATCAGGAAGCTGGCGGGAATGTTCTGGAGAGTCTTTGTGGACCTGTTCCTGTTCCTTAAGCAGAAGTTGTTTCCCGGAATCCGAAAGGCATCCTGAAATCGCGGCGGGGAATGTGAAACTTCTCCTCGGGCGCGATGCGGAGTTTTACGCCTGTACCGGAGAGGGGCATGTGCTCAAGGGAAAGGCCTGGGAGACCGCAATGCGCCGCACGATCAAATATTTCGATTCCCACCTGAAATGAAAGGCCGGAGAAGCCCTTGAGAATACTTTTTGCCATAAAAGACCTCGCATCCACCGACATGCTGGGAATCATGTACCTGTCATCGATGGTGAAACAGGACGGCCATGAAGTGGGGATCGTGGACCTGGAGTACGGCAAGTTCAAGGACAGGATAGAGGATTTCAAGCCGGCCATCGTCGGCTACAGCATCGCGACGCACAACCGGCATGCGTACCTGGAGCTGAACCGCCGCATAAAGAAAAATTTCGATGTCCTGTCGGTGTTCGGAGGTCCTCATCCCACGTATTTCCCGGATATCGTCAATGAAGATGGTGTCGACGCGATCTGCGTGGGCGAAGGGGAGCATGCCTTCCGAGAATTCGTGAACGCCCACGAGCGCGGCGACGATATATCGAAGATCGAAAACTGGCATGTGAAACGAAACGGAACGGTCCTGAAAAACCCCGTCCGACGGCTGATAGAAGACCTCGACTCGATCCCGTTTCCGGACAGGGATCTGTTCGACATCCCCGGGAGGGAACGCAGGAACACCCAGAGCTTCATTTCTTCAAGGGGTTGCGCTTTCGCATGCAGTTTCTGTTTCAACGAATCGCTGAACAGGCTCTATCACCACAAGGGAAGGGTGGTTAGGGTAAGAACCGTCGGAAACCTGCTGGACGAGATAAGAGAAGTCATGCAACGTTATCCTGTCGATTTCGTGAACTTCCTGGACAATGTCTTTGTTTGGACGGAAGAGTGGGGAGAGAATTTCGCAGACAGGTATTCCGCGGAAATCGGAGTCCCGTTTTTCTGCTGCGTCCAGCCGAGGCACCTTACCGAGAAGATGATAGTGGACCTGAAGCGCGCAGGCTGCCTGAGCGTCGGCATGGGAGTCGAAGCGGCCGACGACTACATTCTCGACAAGATACTGAACAAGAAAGTGTCGAGGGAGAAGATCCTCAACGTTGCGAGGATGGTCAAGCGGCACGGGATCAGGCTCAACACATACAACATGCTCGGTCTGCCGGCGAGCACGCTCGAGAAGGAAATCGAAACGCTGAAACTCAACATCGATATCCGGCCGGATTTCGCCGGGAGCACGATCTACGATCCGATGCCCGGAACGGCGCTTGCCGAAAAGGCAAGGGAGATGGGACTCCTGGAAAACAGGACCGAAACGACGATGGACGGCACCCACTCCGTTCTTGCTTTCCAGGACAGGGAAGACACGAGAAAGCGGGAAAATCTCGCCAGGCTCTTTCCGCTGGCGGTGGAATTTCCCCTGATGTTGCCGGTCGTGAGATACCTGATGAAGCTTCCCCTAACCGGACTCTACAACTATTTCTATCGCATGCTGGAAGGATACTGCAGCTATTTCAGGCTATTCCCGAGGAAGATGAACTGGCGGGTCTTCCTCAAGAACATCTACTATCACCTGCATCACGACCGGGCTTGAGCGGGCCGGCGAAATAAAATCATAGAAGCATCGGAGACGTTATTGAAGTTCCGCGCCGAAATGCGCATTCGGGGAATAGTTCAGGGAGTAGGTTTTCGACCGTTCGTCTACAACCTAGCGATGGAGCACGGTCTGTTCGGCTACGTCCTCAACAACTCGTCGGGGGTGTTGATCGACGTCGAAGGCGGAAAGCCGCTCGTCGACGAGTTCATCCTGCGTGTCAGGACCCGTCCTCCACCCCTGGCGGTCATTTTCGACATGCAGGTGCGCGAGTTGGAGCCGGCCGGCTACGAAGAATTCACCATCAAGGCGAGCGACGGGGATGAAGAGAAGTTCGTTCCCATATCGCCGGAGATCGCCACCTGTCCGGACTGCCTGGAGGAAATCTTCGATCCTTCCGACCGCAGGCATCGCTATCCGTTCACGAACTGCACGAATTGCGGGCCGAGGTTCACGATAGTGAAGGACATACCCTACGACCGGAAATTCACGACCATGGACCCGTTCGAAATGTGCCCGCAATGCCGCGCCGAATACGAAAATCCCATGGACAGGCGGTTTCACGCGCAGCCGAACGCCTGCCCGGCGTGCGGCCCCCGGCTTTCCCTGTTTCACAGGAACGGCGCCCCGGTCCGGGTTCCCGATGTACTTGCGGAGTCCTGCAGGCTCCTCAAGGAAGGCGCCATCCTGGCGGTGAAGGGATTGGGAGGGTATCACCTGGCTTGCGATGCGCTGAACGAGGAGGCGGTGACCCTGCTTCGGTCGCGGAAATACAGGGAGTACAAGCCGTTCGCCGTAATGGTGAGGGACGTCGATGCCGCAAGGCGGATCTGCGAGGTAGGCGAGGAGGAAGAGAAGCTGTTGACCGGCATTCAGCGTCCCATCGTGCTCCTTCGCAAGAGGCCGGATTGCCCGACCGCGGGTAACGTGTCGCCGAACCAGAAGTTCCACGGGTTGATGCTGCCGTACACTCCGCTTCACCATCTCCTTGTAAGGGAATCGGGCCTCGTATTGGTTATGACCAGCGGAAACCTGAGCTCGGAACCCATTGTGTACAAGGACGACGACAGCATGGAGGTGTTGAAGGGGATCGCCGATTATTATCTGCTTCATGACCGGGAAATCCACATCCGCACGGACGATTCCGTCTGCCGCGTATGGCGCGGCCAGGGCACGATGCTGCGAAGATCCCGCGGATACGTCCCTTTCCCGCTGCTGATGCCCTTTTCCTTCAGGGAAAGGATCCTTTCCTGCGGCGCCGAGCTGAAGAACGCGTTCTCGCTTACCCGTGGAAACTTCGTATTCATGAGCCACCACATCGGCGACCTGGAAAACCTGGAAACCTTCACTTCCTTCGAAGAGGGGATAAGGCACTTCAAGAGGATCTTCAACATCGAGCCGACCGCCGTGGCCTACGATCTTCATCCCGAATACCTTTCGACCAAGTACGCCCATTCCCTCGACGGCATCCGGAAGATCGGTGTGCAGCACCACCATGCACACATCGTAAGCTGCATGGGAGACAACGGAATCGGCGGTGAAATCATCGGAGTTTCATTCGACGGAACGGGTTACGGGACGGACGGAAAGATATGGGGCGGGGAGTTCCTTGTCTGCGACGAAAAGGGTTTCCGAAGGGCGGCGCATTTCGAATATTTCCCCCTGCCTGGAGGCGAGAAGGCCATAAAACAGCCCTGGAGAATCGCCGCTGCGCTGCTCGACGGCATATACGGGGACGGCATGTTCGACCTCGGTATCGATTTCGTGAAGGATATCGACCGGGGGAAGTGGGCCGTCATCAGGAAGATGATCGAGAGGGGGCTGAACTCGCCGTTGACGTCTTCCGCCGGGCGCCTGTTCGATGCGGTCTCGGCGCTGCTGGGCATAAGAAAGGAAATCCATTACGAGGGCCAGGCGGCGATCGAACTGGAAATGGCGGCGCTGGAAGACGCGGGATCCTATCCGTTTCGCCTGCGGGGGGAGGGGGATGGATATGCGATCGTGCTGGAACCGCTTATCCGGGAGATGATCGCCGATCTGCAAAAAGGAACGGCCTGCGGCATACTCTCAGCCAGGTTCCACAATACGATGACGGAGATCGTGTTGCACGTCTGCCGGAAAATCCGGGAAGAGAGCGGTCTGGACAGGGTGGCGTTGAGCGGCGGGGTGTTCCAGAACACACTGCTGCTGGAGCGTGCCCACGACCTTCTTCGGAAAGATGGGTTGAGCGTCTTTATCCATCACAGGGTTCCGCCCAACGACGGCGGAATAGCACTCGGACAATCCATCATCGCCGAAGCCTTGATCGCGGCGGGGCAATGAATTCAGGAACCATAGATTGCAGCATCGGGATCATGGCATACAACGAAGAGGCGAACATCGGCCGTCTCCTGGAAGCGGTTCTCGGCCAGAATCTCTCGGTCTGCCGCCTCGGGGAAATCTACGTGGTTTCCAGCGGGTGCACCGACCGAACGGAGGATATAGTAAGGGATTTCATGAAAAAGGACGAAAGGATCAGGCTTCTTGTCCAGAAGGAAAGGAAAGGGAAGGCTTCGGCCATCAACCTGTTCCTTTCCCACGCAAGAGGGGATGTACTGTTCGTGGAAAGCGGCGATACCGTGCCGGAGCCCGACACCCTTGAGAAACTCGCCAGGCCTTTCCTCGATGACGGTGTGGGAATGACCGGAGGCCGCCCAGTGCCGGTCAATGGAAGGGACGATTTCATCGGTTACGCGGTTCATCTTCTCTGGAACCTCCACCACAGGATCGCGCTCCGGCACCCGAAGCTCGGCGAACTGGTCGCTTTCAGGAACGTGGTCGGGGAAATCCCGGTAAACACCGCGGTGGACGAGGCGAGCATGGAGGCGATCGTCAGGGAGGCGGGATTGAGACTCGAGTATGTCGGAGACGCGCGGGTTTTGAACAAGGGGCCCGAAAACGTCGGCGATTTCCTGAAACAGCGCCGCAGGATCGCCATCGGGCACCTTCACCTTAAGAATAAGCAGGGATATTCCGTATCCACCACCTCGCTGAAAAATACCCTTGCCGCCCTGGCCGCGGAGACGGAATGGGGAGTGAGGACGGTGGCCTGGACCCTCGGCGCCGTGTTGCTCGAGGCTTACGCAAGGGCATCGGGAAGCTTCGACTTCTTCATCAGGAAAAGAAATCCGTTCGTATGGGACATCGCCGAATCCACGAAAAACGTATCGGGTTCCTGACATGAAAAAGATCAAGCTGAAGTTCCTCCGTTATCACTGCCTCGACCGGCACCATTGCTCGGTGCAGTACCGCCAGATGCTCGACGGTTTGATACGCCGATTCGAGGAAGCCAACCCGTGGATCGAAGTCGAATCCACGGTGATGAGGAACTGGTACCAGCTGATGTACACGCTGAACCGGGATCTTCCGGATCCGGAGGGGCCCGATGTCTTTCACACCTGCGGCGGAGGGGAACTCGAGGATCTCGTGGGGAAGGGGCTTGTTCACGATCTTTCGACGGAGCTTGAAGGCGGCTGGAAGGAAACCTTCGCTCCGGCATCCCTTCATCCGTTGAAAGTGGAAGGGAAGACATATGCCGCCCCCGTCGAACAGGGGTGCATCTTCGTCTGGTACGACAGGAACATTTTCGATAGGTTCGGATTCTCCATCCCGCGATCCGTCGACCAATTGATATCCATCTGCCGTGAGCTGAGCGGGGCCGGGCTCGTTCCGTTTGCAGTGGGGAACAAGGAGCGGTGGCCCGGCGCATTTTTCTTTTCCCATCTCTTTCACCGCATCGGCGGGGATGATGTCTTCGTTTCCGATTTCACGAGGTCGCCCCGTTACGCCGAAATCAGGGAATGCTTCCTCGCGGCGGCGGGGAAGGTCCTGGAGTTCGCCGGTGCAGGCGCGTTCCACGAGTCGTGCGGACAGACGAACTACGAGGAGATGCGCCGGCTGTTCTTCCAGGGAAAAGCCGCGATGCAGCTGAACGGAAACCGGCTCCTTTCCTATTTTCACGTTGAAAACCCCGGCGCCCTGGAACGGATGGGAATCTTCCCGTTCCCGCAGGTGAACGGCGGAACGGGCGGGCTATCCACGATCTTCGGCGGGTCGCTCGCGACTTACGCGGTGTCGGAGCGGTCGCGTTACAAAAAGGAAGCGGTGGAATTACTGAAATCCCTCACCGACGCGCAGGCGGCGAGAGACGTGATTTTCGACATGGGTGACATACCCGCCATGAGGCACATTCCCTATGAAAAATATCCCTCGGTGATACACGGAGACATGGCGAAGAGCCTCGGGGCGGCCGAAAAGCTCCAGGTGCACTACTTCAAGTCCCTTCCCCCCAAGCCGGCCGGCGTCTACCTGAACCTGGTGGCGAAACTCCTGACGAAAACGATCACCCCCGTCGAATCCTTCGAAACCCTGGAAAATGCGCTGGCCGCGTCGTCGAATGCCGGGAAAAACGAAATATAAAAGGAAAAGGCGAAACCGATGAAACACGACAAGATTCAGCTCGCCCACGGGGGCGGGGGAAGGTTAAGCCACGAACTCATCGAAAAGGTTTTTCTGCCGATCATCGGGAACCCGATCCTGAACGTGCTGAACGACCAGGGAATCTTCGAAGTGAACGGATCGAAGTTCGCATTCACGACGGATTCGTACGTCATCACGCCGATCTTTTTCCCCGGAGGGGATATAGGCGATCTGGCCGTATACGGCACGGTCAACGACCTCGCCATGGGCGGCGCGATGCCTCTTTACCTGAGCCTCGGGCTGATCATCGAGGAAGGATTCCCCATGGATGACCTGAAGCGGATCCTCGTATCCGTCAACCGGGCAGCAGAGACGGCGGGAGTTAAGATAATCACCGGTGACACGAAGGTGGTGAACAAGGGGAGTGTGGACGGGATCTTTGTCAACACCGCGGGAGTGGGGATCGTGAAAAACTCGCTGAACGTGTCGGGAATGAACCTGGAAGCGGGCGACAAGGTCCTCGTCAGCGGCTACATAGGCGACCACGGCATCGCCATCATGTCCGTGCGTGAGGGTCTTATATTCAAGAAACCGGTGCAAAGCGATACCGCGCCGCTGCACAAGCTCGTGGACGACATCCTGGAGACGAACGCGGAGGTGCACGCCATGAGGGATCCGACCCGCGGAGGCGTGGCGTCGACGCTGAACGAATTCGCCGAAAAATCCGGCGTCGGGATACTGATCGAGGAAGAAACGCTGCCGGTGCGCGATGAAGTCCGGGAAGCCTGCGAAATCCTCGGCCTCGATCCTCTCTATGTGGCGAACGAGGGAAAAATGATCGCCGTCGTAAGGGGAAGCGATGCCGGCTCCGTACTCGATGCAATGCTTAAGAATCCACACGGAACGAATGCGCGGATCATCGGGGAAGTAACCGATTCCCACAAGGGGAAAGTGATCCTGAAAACGAAGCTCGGCACGGCCAGGGTCGTCGACATGTTCACGGGAGAGCAGTTGCCGCGGATCTGCTGAAAAACCCGTTGCTGAATCTCCTTGCAAAAGTCCCGTTCTTTAAACTCGCCCGCCGGCTCGGCCGCCCACGGATGCTTCCGGCCAGTCTTACGGTCAGCCTTACCTACCGGTGCAATTCGCGCTGCATGACATGCAGGGTCTACGAGAGGGAAAGCCGGGAGCTGACGCTCGACGAGTACGGAAAGATCTTCCGGTCCATCGGGCGGGCCCCGCACTGGATCACGTTCAGCGGCGGGGAGCCGTTCCTGCGGGAGGATATCGACTCCGTCTGCATCGAGGCCTACCGCCACTGCAGGCCGAAGATCATAAATATTCCAACGAATGGATTGTTGACGGATCGCATCGTCGGGAAAGTCGGTCGTATCGTGGAAGCCTGCCCGGACGCCGCGGTCATCGTGAACCTTTCCATCGATGCCGTCGGCGAAAGGCATGACGAGATCCGCGGCTCGAAGGGTTCGTACAGGAAAGCAATCGATACGTACCACGGGCTTCGTTCGTTGGGACATGGCGAAAACCTGGTTCTGGGCTTCCACACCGTTATATCGCGATACAACGCGCGCGATATTCCGGAAATTTACTCGGAGCTGAAAAAACTCGGGCCGGACTCCTACATCACGGAAATCGCCGAAGAGAGAACGGAGCTTCTTACCGTCGGCGAAAGAATATCACCCTTGCATGCAGATTACGAAAGGGCCGTGGATTTCATCGCCGAAGACATGAAGAATTGGGAAATGAAGGGGATATCGAAAGTGACCCGGGCCTTCCGGAAGCGCTATTACCACATGGTCAAAAAGATCCTCCTGGAAAACAGGATCCAGATCCCGTGTTACGCGGGAGTGGCCTCGTGCCAGCTGGCGCCGGACGGAGACGTCTGGGCGTGCTGTATCCGATCGGAAGTCATGGGAAACCTGCGGGAATCGGATTACGACTTCCCGAAGATATGGTTTTCCGCTGAAGCGGCCCGGATACGGAAGGAAATCAAGGACCGGGATTGTTTCTGTCCTCTCGCCAACGCGAGTTATACGAACATGCTCTTTTCCTTCCGGACCGTCGCAAAGGTGGGGGTCGAATCCCTTTTCGGCGGATGAGAGCGCTGGTGACCGGCGGGACCGGGTTCATCGGGAGCCATTTGGTCGACCGTCTCGTGAAGGACGGCCATTCCGTGGTCGTCCCCGTGAGAAAGAGCAGTGATCGGAAATACCTTTCTTCCGAAGGGGCGGATATCAGGGAAGCAGATCTTCTTGATGGTGCCGCTACCGGCGCCTTGATGAAGAACGTGGATATCGTTTTCCACCTGGCGGCGATCCGGGGAAGCGGATGGACCCACGACGACACGCAGATTCGCCGCGTTAACGTGGAGTTGACCAGGAACCTTCTCGATCGGTCCGCAAGGGGGAATGTAAGCCGTTTCATCTACATAAGCTCCGTAAGCGTGTTCGGGCACCCCTACGGGGGGCCGGTCGCCGAAGACTCGCCCTGTTTCCCCGCCACGCGATACGGAAAAACGAAATACGATTCGGAAGCGCTCGTCACGGAATTCCACCGCAACCGAAATGTGCCGGGGATCGTCATCCGTCCGGTGATAACGTACGGACCGAGGGATACGTGGGGTATGATCCCCAAGCTCGTGAGGTTGATCGATTCCGGCAGGTACCTGACGGTGGGAAGCGGCGAGAACAGGGTCCATCTTCTTTACATCGACGACCTGATCGAAGGAATCATGCGGTCCGTCGACAGTCCCGCGGCACCAGGCAGTACGTACGTGTTTTCCGGGATGGAGCCCGTCACCGTCAACCGGCTCGTGGATCTGATCTCGTCGGCGCTCGGGAAAAGGGTCCCGCCATTTCATGTCCCGTTGAAAGCGGTCCGGATCGCCGGGCATCTCCTGGAAACCGCGCATCGAGTTCTCGGGCTCGACAGGGAGCCGTTCCTGACGCCGGACAAGATCGACATCATGTGCAGGGACAGGTTTTTCAGCCATGAAAGGGCCAGGGATGAACTCGGATTCGATCCGAGGACCGATTGCGGGACGGGGATAGGCATCACCGTCAAGTGGTTGAACGCGGCATGAACGGAAAAAGGGAGCGCCTTACGGGGCCGGGAGAATCCGCATGAAGCCGATGATAGTCATGCCGACGTACAACGAGGGGGACAATATCGAACGGATGGCCCGCGCCATTCTCCCCATGAAAGAGAACTTCCATCTCCTGATCGTCGACGACAATTCCCCTGACGGCACAGGAGAAATCGCCGACAGGCTGGCGAAGGAAAACGACAGGGTCCACGTGATCCATCGACCGGGAAAGATGGGATTGGGGACCGCCTATATCGACGGGTTCAGGTATGCGCTGGACACGGGTATGGATTATATCCTCGAGATGGATGCCGATTTTTCCCATGATCCGAAATATCTCCCGGCGATGCTCGAGGCGATGAAGGATGCGGACCTGGTGATCGGGAGCCGGTATTGCGATGGAGTCAGGGTGGACGGATGGCGGTTCAGGCGGTTGCTGATGAGCAAGTTCGCAAATATGTTCGCTTCGTACGTCGTCATCATACCGGTGTGGGACTTCACGGCCGGTTTCAAATGCTACCGGCGGGAGGTGCTGGAGAAGATCGATCTGGACAAGATACGGTCCGACGGATACGCGTTCCAGATCGAGATGAAAACCTACGCTTACCGGCTTGGCTTCAGGATCAAGGAACTGCCGGTGATCTTCTACGGAAGGGCATCGGGAGACTCGAAGCTATCGAAGGGGATCGCGTGGGAGGCCTTCTGGACCGTCTTGCGGCTTCGTTCCCCCATAGTGGAAATCGTGAAACACCTGAAGTTCCTTTTCAGGGATTACACCGAATTCGTCAAAAGCGGCGCCGGCCCCCAGAGGGATTGAAAGGGCAGCCCGTCGGGAATAGTCAGTTGCAGACCGTTATCCTGACGCCTGCCGACCCAGTGTGATCCGAAAGATCGTCGATATTGACGGTGATGAGATGTTCGCCGTTTTCCAGTTCGGATAAGTCGAGACGGATGTGGAACTCCTTCGTTCCCGGATCCGCCTTATCCGTCCGGAATAACTTGCCGTCCATGTAATATCTCGCCTCGAAGCCGTTTTCCCTTCCGAAATCGACCGATTCGGCCGCCAACGACGTCCATATATCTAATGTTCCCTTGAGAGGTCGATCTGGAGCCGGGTCGGTCCTCACGGAAAGCATGGGGTCGCGGCACCCGCTTTCTTCATGATCGCGATGGCGAAGTCCGTTATCCTTGTCCTTCGATTCGAAGAGGACAAGGATTTGCCTGTTGTCCACGATGTTTCCCGAGGAATCCCGCCCGTCCCAGAGGATCGAATATTTTCCGAACTCCTGCCTGGTCCAGTCCTGCAGCGTGCGTATCAGCATGTCGGCGCGGTTCCTGTGGACGATCCTGATCCGGATGCAGCCGGCCTTGTTCAGGCGGTAGGAAATGGCGGCCGGTTTTCCAAGGGCCGGGTCGAATGTCGTGGCCTCGTAAGTGGAACGGTTCATAATCGACACCGGGAACGGCTCGTAACCCGGGTCGGGCGTATTGATGTCGATCTTGAATTTTTCCCTGTCCATTTTTCGCATGTCCGTCCGTAATTTGATTTTATAAAAAGAGGGCGAGGTGATTATATCACCCCGCCCTCAGCTGCCTCGAAGAAATTCCCGGCTGCCGACCGTGCGGTCTACACCTTCCTGACGACTACCTTCCGGTTTACGAAGTAATCGGCTCCGTGGGCGTTCACCCCGTACGTTATGGTGAAAACCCTGTCTTCTTCCCGCTCGTTTCTCCGCCTGATGACGATCTTCTTCGATTCGTCTTCGATGCGGATGTCATCGGGATCGTTCTCCGGCTGATTACTTACCACCCCCGCCAGGAACGCCTTGTGCGAAGGTCCCGAGACCTTCACGTTCGGCGATACTTCGATCCACTCGTTGTTAGCCGGCAGTACGTTGCTTCCCATTATTCGGTCGCGGTTTCGGACTCGGAGCTGTTTTCCTCGACCTCAGGATGAAGCTCGATCTCGATGCAGGGCGACTTCGCCGTCCCGCAGCAGTTCTCCACCACCGTCGGATGAAGCTCGATCTCGATGCAGGGCGACTTCGCCGTCCCGCAGCAGTTCTCCGCCACCGTCGGATGAAGCTCGATCTCGATGCAAGGCGACTTTGCGGTTCCACAGCACATTGTGTATTTCCTCCTTGGAGTATTGTTGTTTTTGTCTTTTTAAGCTTATTTCCTGAACTTCTTGCGGCCCCACCCGGCAAGGCCTACCAGGCCGGAACCGAGGAGGAACATCGTTCCCGGTTCGGGAACAGGCACGATCGATTCAACTGACACGACCTTGTCGTTGAAATCGCCATCGGCTCCCGCTCTCGGAAGGTCCTCGAAAGCGAGGATCCACGTGTTGCTGGCAGCCTGCTGATAGGCCAACATCTGCGCATAGCCGCCGTTCAGCTGGTCGATGGAAAAGAAAGTGCCGCCCTGTCCCGAAATGTAGAACCCGAATCCGTTGATCGGAATGCCCGAGAACGCCCCTGCTGCAACTCCGCTGCCGCCGAAGATAACGCCACTGCTTGAGGTAAGCCACTGAACGAGCGCGAAATCCGTCGGGGTTGCGCTTCCCAGGAAGATCGCCCGGGTATTGATCGGCCCGTTAGTGTCCTTCCCGCTCCAAAGCCCGAACTCGTTCGAATTGCCCGCGAACTGGAACCGGAGCAACGGGGCGATGACTCCGGGAGCCGGATTCTGCAGCCCCCAATACCCTGCGTTCTTCTGATCCGAGTACGCGTTGATGGACCCGGGCGAGCCCGTGATCGTGTCGAGAATCGTCTGGAGCGAAGTTTCTGCAGACGAACCGACGGGCTGAGGCCGGGTGTTGGAGTACACGATCGGAGCAGCCAAAGCGCTGGTTGCGACCAACATGACAACCAGGAATACCGGTATTACTAACTTCCTCATCTTTTTTCCCCTCCCTTCTATGGTTTGGTGTGTCCACAATCACAAGTGAACATTTCACGACATATAGTCTTCAAGACGCATGCCATACTCGAGAAATATATATAACATCATGATAATGAAGAGCAATTGATGATGGATGGCAGGGGTGAGGGAGCAGGGGTGTGAAAATATTTCTTGTTCTTTGTCATATAATTCCATAATTTGTACTCAAGGGGTACATATTCCAATTCATGGATGGGTGGTTACGAGTAGGAAGTCCGTATGGAAACGTGTCGATTATCGAAATACGGCCTGTTTATTATTACAGGCAGTTTATAGAGAATAAATTAATGATATCAATTGGTTGTGTGCCAATGAGATGCGCCGGGCAGCACGGTGTCGCTACATTGGGTTACCATGGAGCATTGCGGTGAACTGCGATGACCCGGAAAGGCTTTATACCGCTTCGATGGCGAAGCGGTCGTTACGCGCGGTACGGTTGGCGTCCCGGTCGGGATGCGCGCAAGGCGGCAATAACGGAGGAACAAAAAACCGAGTAAATTAAACACTCTGTGAGACGCCGATTTCGCGCGCTACCAAACTGCCCCTAATGATAGGGAAAATATTTGCATCTCTTGCGTTTTGTGAGGAATATTTTACGCATATCGCCTGCCGATTTCTTGATCGACTTGTTCGTGATCACTTGCAGCGCATTTGGAATACCTCGTAATATTGATAACTTATGCGAAATATCTCCCGTGTGGAATAATAGTTATCCCTCTGGCACAATAACTGCGGGACGATACACCGATAAGAAAAGTAAAGGAACAGTCTCGAAAATCCGATGCTCACTCTTGCAGGAACCGCAGGAATGGTAAATTTGCCAAACGCTCGAAATTACGATGAAGGGCTCGGTACGGTGTACGAAAGATTCATGTTGAACGATTTTTTCGATTCGATAACTTGTTCCACTAATATCAGAAATGTGTTGGAAGTCCCGATCTACGGCATGACGGGTTTGACCGGAATAAACAGCGTTCATTTTGCGGAAAAAGGATGCAACGTCACCTTAGTCGGCACGAACGACACTCATGTCGAAGAAGCGGCCTGCCTTTGGAAGGAGCTGCCATATGCCGATAAGTATAAGATAATAAAGCACGTAGATATGTCGAGGTTGCCCTTCGAAGACGGCAGTTTCGACCTGGTATGGAATTTCGCCGCGTTGTGGCACGTCAGGCAAGCGAAATCGCTTCTTTCGGAAATCGCCAGGGTCGCATCGGGCATGGTTCTTATTTTCATGCCGAACAGGCGACAGGCGGGTTATCTTTTGAGGAAGCATTTTTTCGACAGGGATTTCTTCGGCAGGGTAGATGAAAAATGGGCCGACATGGGATTGATACGTTCCCTGATGGCGTCCCTTGGCCTGGAAATGAAGGCGCAAGGAGTCCTCGATGTCCCGCCATGGCCCGATACCTGCTTTCCGATCGGTCCTTACATCAGAAAAATCTTCGGGAGCGGGGAGGGGCAAGCGGATCGTTGGACGTGGGATATCATGCGGTATTACAATGGACGCGATGAAGGCATGAAGCGAAAAATCGACAAGTTCGCGTTTCTTGAAAGAATGGCGATTCCCTGGTGGGTGAAGAGCGTGTGGGCGCACCACAGATTCGCGATATTTTCAAAATATTAGCCAAAGGAGACGGATAAGTGGAAGAGCACAACCATCATCATCACGACCATGACCACCCGGAAGGACACGGAGGCCACAAGCCCGTAAAGCTCAGTTTCAAGGATTTCAAAATGGAGAGGGCGTTCGCCTTCGATCCGGCGAAAGGCGAAGTCGGGGTCATCACATACACCATCGACGAGCCTGCAAGGATCAGCATTAAGGTGATCAAGGCGAAGACCCGGGAGCTTTATCTGAAAACCATCGTGAACTGGGAAACACGCGAGGCGGGGACGCACACGGAGACATGGGACGGCAGGGACTACGAAGGGAAAATCATCGACCTTTCGGAGGCGATCATAATGATGGAGGGAGAACCCCTCAAGACCTATGCCCCCGGCCGGTATTCCGTGGAGGGCCTGTCGGACGAGGAAATAGTCCACGGACATCCGCATGGCCACTCGCATAACCTTTACAAGGATGGAACGAATGTAGTTCCGGAACTGACGGTCACTTCCGTCAAACAAGGCGATGTGCTGTCGGGGGTGGTGACGATAGAATCCGAACTGGCGGATCTTTCCAAATTGGGTTACGGCGAAGAAGTCGGGTACGGCGTCAGGTATTATCTCGATCACACCCTCGTCGAAGAGGAATTCTACGACAAGAAATGCGAGGGGAAGTTCTCCTACAAAATGGACACCACCGCATACCCGGACGGCGTATATACCCTGTACGTCGGGATGTGCGATCATCATCAGCATGCCACTTCGACCGGGTGCAGGATCAGGATAAAAAATTCGGTCTGAGGAAGGGCCTCATCCCGGGCCGGCGGCAAGGCGAACCGGCACGCGCGGAGAATCGCTTTTGTTTCGAGAGTGTCCGGGCACGGAGGGGAGCGTCCGGCTCCCCGCATCCTTTCATCTTTTTCCGACGATCATTGTCCGTGGAACCTCATTCCATTATATTTAAATATAAGGATTTTTCATCAGACGATGGAGAACCCACTTGGAAAAGATGATATTGTCCAGCTTCCGTGCGGGGATCGTAGCCATGTACATGGACGGCACGATCGCGTACATCAACCCCATCGGGAAGAAAATCCTTGAAGGAAGCCCCCTGAAACCCGGTGAAAGCATCCATGACCGGGCAGGGGAAAATTCCTTCTTTCGTGTGCTAAGCGAATCGATAGCGATGAACTACCTGCCGACGAGGCTCGAAGTCGATTTGCCGGGAAAGGACGGGGAGCGCCAATTCCTGGGCTTCACCCTGTCGGAGCTTAAGGAAGGGAAGAAAAAGATAGGAATTTGCGCCTTCTTCAAGGACCTGACCCACGTAGAGATGGCGGAGGAAAACGAGAACCTTAAGCAGAGGCTGCTCCTTCTGGGACAGATGGCGGCGGGACTCGCCCACGAGATACGAAACCCGATCGCGAGCATCGGCGTCCATTGCGGAATCCTGCGCTCCCATATTTCGGGGGACGAAAAACTCAAGTCCTCCGTGGGAATGATTTCGCAGGAAATAGGAAGGGTGGAATACATAATCCGCGAGTGCCTGAATTTCGTGCGGCCCGCCGAACTCAGTATCCGTACGATCGTGGTCGACAGGATCGTCGAGCAGGTGGTGCAAAGGATCCAGGCGATCCACCCCGGCATGGAATTCCGCATCGACAAGCCGAAGGATAAACGGCCCGCCGTGGAAGCCGACGAGGGATTGCTGGAACAGGCGATTGCCAATATATTGATAAATGCGGCGGAAGCGTGCAACGGAAAGGGAAAGGTAGATATCACGATAAGGACGGCCCGCTATTTCAGCGACCGTGTCGACTTGAACCGCCGGATCGAAACGATCCTTCCCGCATCCAAGGAGATCGAAAAGGAGTTCGTGCGCATCAGCATAAACGACGACGGGCCCGGGATACCTCTCGAGATCCAGGATCGGATCTTCGTGCCTTTTTTTACGACGAAAAAAACAGGGACCGGGATCGGCCTGCCTATGGCGCAGAAAATCGTTCACGTCCACGGAGGAATTCTGGATCTTCGAAGCATTCCGGGAAAGGGAACCGAATTCATCTTAAAGATTCCGGCGAGGCAGAAGAGTGGCGGATAAGATACTGATCGTAGAGGACAACGATTCCCTCAGGGCCGGGATCAAGGTTTCTTTCGAGGAAGCGGGGTATGCCGTTCACGAGGCTTCCTCGGGCATGGAAGCGGTGAGGAAACTGGAGACCGAATCCTATCATGTCGTCGTCAGCGACATAAAGCTCGGGGATCTGACAGGGGTCGACATCCTCAAGAAAGCCAAGGAGGTAAGCTCGGAAACGGAAGTGATCCTCATGACCGCTTATGCGACGGTGGAAACGGCGGTGCAGGCCCTCAGGCTCGGGGCGTTCGATTACATACAGAAGCCGTTCGAGATCGACCACCTGATCCATTGCGTGAAAACCGCCCGCAAGATGGGGAGCATGAAGGGTGAGCTGGACTTTTTCCAGAAGTCCGCCTACCGGAGCGCGATGGAGGACGATGCGCTGGTTGCGGAGAGCCGCGGCATGAAAGAGATCCTGAACGTGATCAGGAAGGTCGCACCGACCACCGCCACCATATTGGTAACAGGCGAAACCGGAACCGGCAAGGAGCTTCTCGCGACGCTCATCCACTTCGGCAGTCCGCGTGCGAAATGCGCGCTCGTGAAAGTGAACTGCGCCGCGCTGCATGAGAACCTGCTGGAAAGCGAGCTGTTCGGCCATGAAAAGGGAGCGTTCACCGGCGCGGAAAGGCTGCGGATCGGCCGATTCGAGCAGGCTGACAAGGGAACCATATTCCTCGACGAGATCGGGGACATGAGCTCCACCACACAGGCGAAGGTGTTGCGGGTGCTTCAGGAGCAGGAATTCGAACGGTTGGGAAGCAGCGGAAAAAGCATAAAGGTGGACGTGAGGGTTGTTGCCGCCACCAACAAGGACATGCGCACGGAAGTAAAAGAAGGCCGTTTCCGCCAGGACCTGTTCTTCAGGCTGAACGTTGTGAACCTTCACGTGCCGCCTTTGCGGGAGCGGGCAGAGGATATCCTGCCCCTCGCGAGATTTTTCCTGAACCGTTACGCGGTCGAATTCAAAAAGAAGGTCACCACGTTTTCCCCCGCGGCGATCGGGAAGTTGCGATCGTATAACTGGCCCGGCAACGTTCGGGAGTTGCAGAACGCGATCGAGCGCGCCGTTCTCTTATGCGAATACGAAATGATCGAGCCGTCCAGCCTGACGATGGAAGGACGGCCGGATGAAGACGTGTTGTCGCCGGGAGATGTGCTGAACCTGGAGAAACTTGAAAGAGCTGCGATAATGAAGGCTCTCCATTCTTCAGGAGGGATTCAGAAGGAGGCAGCAAGGCTTCTCGGGATCAGCGCAAGGGTCCTGAATTACAAGATACAGAGTCTCGGGATAGACTGGAAAACCTACAGGATGCACGTTCCCTGAAAGAGGGTCGCGAAAATCAGTGTGTCGTCGCCAGCGGCTCTCCGTTGCCGCCCGACTGGATCTCTTCGATGAAGGCGCAGCAAATAGAGGGGTCGAAGAGGGTTTCCATGTTGGTTTTGAGGAGTTGAATCGCCTCCTGGCTGCGGAGTCCGCCCCTGTGCGGGCGCTCCGATGTGATCGAATCGTAGAATTCGGCCACGGACAGGATCCTTGAAGCGGGAGAGATTTCCTCCCCCCGCAATCCGTAGGGATAGCCGGACCCGTCGAAAAACTCGTGGTGCTCCAGGATGACCCTGCGGATTTCCTCCAGCCCCGGAATTCCTTCCAGAAGTTTCGCTCCGAGAAAAGGATGTTTCCTGATGATCTGGAGCTCCCGGTCGTTCAATCTCTTTCTCTTCGAAAGGATTATCCCGGGAATTCCGACGATGCCGATGTCGTGGAGGGAAGCGGCGGTTTCAAGGGCGGACAGATCGTCCTGACCGAGCTGGAGCCTCCTGCCGACGCGCATGCAAAGATCGCGGACGCGCCCGCTGTGCCCGAGGAGGAACGGATAGCGTATCTCGAGCGCGCTGGACAGGGATTGGAGGATCGACGTCGAGAACGACTTGACGTTTTCCCGGAACTCGATTCCCTGGTAGAGGACGCGGGCGATCTCGTTCGATATCGGTTCGAAGGCGGCAAGATCGTCCTTCGTGAACGCCTGCTTGTCCATCCTGTTCGTCAGGTGGAGCGCCCCGAGAAGGCGTCCTTCATGAACCAGCGGAATGGACAGGAACGATTCCGTCCGGTAACCGTTCTTCTGTAACCTTTTTGACATCGGCATGTCAGCCTGCCCGGTAACGACGAGAGGAACCTTGTGCGTCAAGACCCACGATGTGACGGGTCCGGGAACTATCGCCGCCCCGGGCGTGACCTGGTTTTCGCCGTTGTTGAATCCGATAGCCGCCCTCAGGGTGAAGTCCCCCTTCGTGTCGGTGACGACGATGGATCCCCGCCCGGCGGACAGGCCCTGCATGGCCGTGAAGAGAAGGATCTCCAGGAATTTGTCCATGTCGACGACGGATCGCGCGGCGTCGAATATCTTCTGGAGAGGGATATCGTTCGGCGACGGTTTTGCCGAAAGAAGGTCGGCTATTTCGTGGAATACGCAAACCTTGCTTCCGCCCTGGCTCTTCGCCACGTAGAGCGCGCGGTCGGCCTTTCGAAGAAGGTCCTCCTTGTCGAACGAGTCCGACGGGAACGTGGCCACCCCCGCGCATGCCGTGAGACGCTCCGAACGTATGTTGTCCATTCCGGGAAGAAGGTGTTTACCGATCCTTTCTATGATCCTGTGAGCGAGGTCACGCCCTCCGTCTGCGCTGCTTTCGAACAGGATGATGGCGAATTCGTCCCCACCGAAGCGGGCGACGGTGTCCACTTCCCTGACCGAATCGTGCAATATGGACGCGATCTCCTGAAGGGCGACGTCTCCCGCCGCATGATGGAACCGATCATTGTAGGATTTGAAGCCGTCGAGATCGAGCATGAGAAGGGCGATCGGCTTTCCGTTCCTTCGCGAACGCAGGATTTCCTTCTCGATCTGGTTGTCGAAATACCGCCGGTTGTAAAGATGGGTCAGCGGATCGAGAAACGAGTAGAATGAAAGCGTCTTTACCGCCTCGCACTGGAGAAGAAGGTTCTCCGCCTGGATCGCGAGAATCCAGAGCAGTTTTATCTGGACAGGCGACAGGGAATGGTTTTTTTTGTTTCCGAAGATCAGCGAGCCGACGAATTCCCGTTCCCTGTGTAGAGGAAACGCGACGAGCGACGAACAATTCCACGATTTGCAGACAGGCAGGAAATGTTGATGGATCTTCGAATCTATATGGATGACCTTTTCGGAATGGCGGGTCAGATCCGCGGGGGTCAGGAACGTGTGATCGTCCCCAAGGAAAGACGGTACGCCCCTCGTTGCGACCGCTTCGAATGTATTGGTGTAGGACGACCATGAAAGATAGGTGCAGCTGTCGACGTCGGATATCTCTTCAGCGATATCGAACAGGGATTGGAAGGTGCCCTCCAGGTCGCGGGACGTTCCCAGGAGATAACTGCTCTTGAGAAGGATATTAATAGGGCCCGACAGGGAAGCGATTTCGCCCGGCGTAATTTCGAGGGGATGGTCGAATAAACATCGGGGAAAATTCTTGTAATCGGTCGTATTCACAGTCACCTCGACGATGCTGGCGTGTAAGTTTGCAATTATCAGGCCTATCTCCCGGGAGATTATTCATTAATAAATCCTCGGAATATCCGATGAATATAAATATATTGGGTTCCTAATCGGATGCGGTGTGAAAAGTATTAGCCAATTTATCCAATCGTTTTCATATCTGTGGAGTAAGGCCGAAGGAAGGATTCCTGTTTTTTCCCATTTCGTTCGATGATATTCTTGGCACGCACAGATGCTTTCATTTGGCAGGCGTAATGGTATTTGCAACGTAACGGTGATGAAAAATGGTTCATGGAGGGTAGGATGATCGTGCGTATGGGCAAAGCTATCGTCGTATCGTTACTGGCAGCGATTCTGTTCGGATGCTCCAGCACCCCCGAGGAACTTGCCGCGAAGCATACGCGGCGCGGGGACGAATTCCTGCAGGAAGAAAAATACAGGGAAGCCGTCATAGAGTACAAAAACGCGGTCAAGGCGGACCCGAAAAACGTGAAGCTCCGCATCAAGCTGGCCAAGGCCGCCATAGAGGGTAGGGATATCCGAACCGCCTTCCAGGAATATCAGAAGGTCGTGGAAATGGATCCCGAAAATTACGAGGCCAAGGAGAAACTGGGGGAGATTTACGTCGCCGCAGGAGAAAAGACGGAGGCTGCGCACATCGCGGATAACCTCGTGAAGAGCCGCCCCAAGGAACCCGGCGGATACATCATCAAGGCAGGGCTGGAGGTACGGGAGGGCAGGATCGAAGAGGGCATATCGTTTCTGAAGAAGGCGGTGGAACTGGATCCGAAGAAGGTCGGCCCGATTCTCACGATCGGCAATCTCTACCTGTTGAAGAGGGACCGCAAGAGCGCCAAGGAATGGTATGACAAGGCGCTTTCGGCCGACGCGAACTCGCACGAGGTCCATGTAGCCCGCGGGAATTACTTCTTCTCGGTCGGAGAAAGGGATGAAGGAGAGAAGGAATACCGGAAGGCGATCGAGCTCGGCAAAGAGAAGGAAAAACTGCGCATCGTCCTGGCGGAGCGGTATCTCTTCCAGGGGCGGCTGGAGGAATCGGAGAGGGAACTGAACGCGGTGATCAAGGAATTCAATTCCCAGGGCGCACGGAAGGTCCTTGCGGAAATCAAGATGGAAACGGGGAAATTCGAAGACGCGAAACCCATCGTGGCCGCGATATTGAAGGAAGACGAAAAGGATCTCGACGGTAAATACCTTAAAGGAAGGATCGCACTGTCGGAAAAGCGATTCGAAGAAGCGAAGGCCCTGTTCGGATTCGTGGTCAAGAAGGATGCGGGAATGGTCAAGGCAAGGTTGTACAACGGGCTGACGGAGATTGCCCAAGGGTATCTGGAGACCGGAAAAAAAGAAGTGATGGCCGCGGTCCGGCTCGATCCTTCGAACATTCGAGCCCGTTTGGTGCTCGGGGACCTTTACCTGAAATCGAATGCGCCGCAGTCCGCCGAACAGGAAGCGGTGGAGGTCCTTCGCAGGGATCCTTCGAACGTGCAGGCCGCGATCATTTACGGCGATTCGCACCTCCTTCGCAAGAACTGGGCGAAGGCGGAGCAGGTTTACAAGGCCTTGATGACGCAGTTGCCGAAAAGCCCGGTCGGGTACCTGAAGATGGGGATTTCGAAAAAATCCCAGAACAAGGCATCGGAGGCGGCTTCGCTATTCGCGCAGGCGGTCGAAAGGAACCCGCAGGACCTTGGTGCGGTGAGCGAATATGTCTTCGCACTGGCGTCCGCAAAGCAAGCCGACAAGGCGAGGAAGATCGTTTCCGAATACCTCGCGAAGGAGCCGAAAAATCCCATCCTGTGGGAGATGTCGGGACGATTGCATCTCGGGACGAACAATGCCGCGGAAGCAGAGAAGGCTTATCTGAAGGCCATCGAGGTGGCACCGGAATATCTTCAGCCGTATTACGAGCTCGGGGTAATGTACGCCTACCAGAAGAAGCTTCCCGAAGCGGAGGCGAAATTAAGGAAGGTCCTGGAGAAAAACGACAAGAACACGGGCGCCCACATGCTTCTGGGCATGGTGCAGAACACCATGGGAAAAACCGAGGATGCGAACAAGCACTACAGGCGTGTCCTGGAGCTCGCTCCGAACAACGCGCTTGCCGCAAACAACCTCGCATCGAACCTGGCGGACCATGGTGGAAACCTCGACGAGGCCCTGAAATTCGCCCAGATCGCAAGGGAAGCCGCGCCGGAGGACCCGAACGTGAGCGATACGCTCGGGTGGATCTATTATCGAAAGGGACTGATCGATACGGCCTTTCCCCTGGTCTTCGAAGCATCGAAGAAACTCGAGAAGAATGCCGTCGTACGATATCACTACGGAATGTTGCTGTCGAAGAAAGGAAAGACGAAGGAGGCGGCGGCCGAATTGAAGAAAGCCCTTGCGATCGACGAAAAATTCAACGGGGCGGAGGAAGCGAAGAAAACGTTGGCATCCATGAAATAACGGGGCCGATGTTCCTGCGCATGCAGGAGTGTGCGCGACGGCATCATCCTCGATAAAAAGGGAATAGGGCGTCCGGGGTAACCGGGCGCCCTATTTTTTTAAGGGTACGTGTCGATCGATTACTTGCGGAACCTGTTCCTCCCCCATCCGGCAAGACCGACAAGGCCGGAGCCGAGCAGCAGCATCGTTCCGGGCTCAGGTACGGGCGTTGTTGTTTGGGTGTCCGGGACAGGGATCCAGGGAGTGAAAGTGGGCGATGACGGCACCGGATCGGTCCCGAATCCGGCATTCCACGCGGTGACCCAATTGCCTCCGCCTTGCCCGCCCGACTTTCCGTCCTTAGCGTAGAAATCACCCCACATGGGCGCGCGGGTGCTGTAGAAATCGAGGGTCACGGGGCCTTCACCGGCGTCTTCCAGAACCTTTATCCCGAAAATATTTCCCGGCATGTTCGGGTTTGAATTGCCGTCTTCGGGTGTATACGTATTAAGGTAGTCCGCCGGTACAGAAATGCCGCTGAGATCGCTGAGTGTGAAATTCGGGCTGACCTCGAGGATGAAATGACTCAATCCCTTGGGAAGGGCCGCGCCGCTGCCGTTGCTGATAGTGTAGGTATAATGGTAGGGGAAATTCGGGTTTTCTCCCACGGTTATAACCCATGAAATCTTGAACCCGCCGTTGTTGTACTGCTCGGTGCCCGTAACGCCGGAAGCGGTAGGCGAGACGCGGGACCCGGTGTAATTCCCGGCGCCGACAAGAACCGCGTCCGCCCCGGCGATCGCAGGCGCTAACACTAATGAAAGGATTAAAAGGAGGTAGATTGAAATTTTGGGAAAGTTTTTGGAAATCATGTGCTCCTCCTGTGTCGACGGCATAGTGAACCATCTTTATTAAAAGCAATTATCATGCCCCGACGGTGGGATGATGTAACATATTGATATATAATAGTAAATGTCTTGAGGGGTTTTTTATGGGAGTATTTGTTTTCCAATAGCATGTAATTTTGTTCTTAGCTTGGAAAAATAAGGATATTCCGATGTCCGGCGAACGAAAAGATCATACGCGACGGTTTGGTGGGCAATATGGGCTGGAGCGTGACGGCATGGACGATGTGGTGTATGGTGACGGGATGGTCGGAAACAAGAACGGTTCAACCGTAAATACGCTCGAAAATACGCTCGAAATCGTTGCGGTCTCGGGCGGCCCGGATTCCATATACCTTGCGCATACCCTTAAGAATTCCCTCACACCGATGCTGATTGCGCATTACAACCATCGCGCAAGGGGGAAGGAATCAGACGAGGATGAAAGGTTCGTAAGGGCTATGGCGGATCGCCTGGGCGTTCCTTTCGAGGTGCGGCGGGCACGGATGAGGCGCACCGTGGGTATCAGGAAGCAAAAGAAATCCGATGAGAAATCGAAGGGGTTCGAAGCGCGCGCGAGGGAAGAAAGATATCTGTTCCTGAAGGGTCTGGCGGAAAAGTTCGGAACGGCGAAAATCATCGTCGCGCATACCGCCGACGACCAGGTAGAGACCGTCCTGATGCGCATCCTGGAAGGAGCCGGGATTTCCGGGCTTAAGGGTATCCCTGAAAGGACCTCCGACGGCATTGAGCGGCCCATTCTGGACAAGTGGCGGGAAGAGATCCGGAAATATCTTCGCAAGCGCGGTATCCCCTTCCGCGTCGACCGGTCGAACTTCGACACCCGGTTCGAAAGGAACTGGGTCAGGCATGTGCTGATCCCCCTTCTCGAAAAACGATACGGGAAATCGGTGAAGAAACGCATCTTCGCGCTGGGAGAGCGATTGCGGGAGATCGACGGGTACATGGATACGGAGGCGCGCAACTGGATAAGGAAAAACGTGCTCGGCGGTAAAGCGGGCAAGGCGCATTCGGAAAACGGAAGATTTCAGTCTTCGCTGAGCAAGCGCATTGTCGGGTCCGGGCTTCGCTTCGGCAGGGAAGGGTTCCGGAAGCTTCCGTCGGCCCTCAGGAAGAAGATCCTTCAGACCGTCTGCTTCGACCGCATCGGGATTTCCCCCAACGAGCGATTGTTGGAGTCGATGGACCGGCTGGTTCTCGACGGAGGACCGTCCGCGCGGATCAACATCGGAAAAGGGGCCGTTATACGGTGCCGGTACGGCCAGGCGCTCATCGAGGCGCCGATCGAATGCGTTTCGAAGGCGAAACTGTACGCGCTGAAATTGCCCGGGCCGGGAAAATACGAATTGAACGGATGCATGGAATTTTTATGGAAGGAGAGGGGTGGGATCACGGTATCCGGCCTGAAGCGGCTTTCGGAAGGCGAACAGGCAGTTGCGTTCGATGCCGATGCGATCGAGGCTCCGCTCGAGGTCCGCCCGCTCAGGCAGGGCGATCGGTTGATTCCGTTCGGTATGAACGAGGAAAAGAAAGCCAAGGAGATCCTGATCGACAGGAAGGTTCCAGCTGACGAACGCTGGGGCCGCCCGATCGTCTGCGGCGCCGATGGCCGTATACTCTGGATCCCCGGCGTCGTCCGTTCCGCACATGGACCGGTGACGGTAAATACTCGCCGATCCGCGGTTCTCCGGCTTGAATTCAAGGATATTACAGGCAATAATCGAATGATGACGAAATAACGACGGGAGAACGACACCTTGAACCAGTTCTATCGGAACCTTGCGCTGTGGATGCTCATCGCCCTGGCGATGGTTTTCCTTTTCAACACTTTCAAGACGCAGAAGGTGGAGCAGGAGGAGATATCCTTCACGGACCTTAACGCCGCGGTGGAAGCGGGCAAGGTCAAGGAAGTCACTATCAAGGGGCAGGAGATCACGGGGAAATACACCGATACGTCGGGCAAGGATAAGAAGACGTTCCACACCTACGCGCCTGAAGACCCGGACCTGGTCAAGTCGCTTCGTGCGAAAAACGTCAAGATTACCGCGAAACCGCTCGACGACAACCCCTGGTACATGTCGCTGCTTGTCTCCTGGCTGCCGATGCTGCTCCTGATCGGGGTGTGGATCTTCTTCATGCGGCAGATGCAGGCAGGCGGCGGAAAAGCCATGTCGTTCGGCAAAAGCCGGGCAAAGTTGCTGACCGAGACGACGCACAAATACACGTTCGCCGACGTAGCCGGTATAGAGGAGGCGAAAGAGGAATTGCAGGAAATCATCGCCTTCCTGAAAGACCCGAAAAAGTTCACGCGCCTTGGCGGCAGGATACCCAAGGGAGTCCTGCTCGTCGGTCCTCCCGGGACCGGGAAGACGCTGCTTGCAAGGGCGATCGCCGGAGAGGCGGGGGTTCCCTTTTTCTCGATCAGCGGTTCCGACTTCGTTGAAATGTTCGTCGGCGTCGGCGCCGCCCGCGTGCGCGACCTGTTCATCCAGGGGAAGAAGTCGGCCCCCTGCATCGTCTTCATCGACGAAATAGACGCGGTGGGCAGGCACCGCGGCGCGGGCCTCGGAGGCGGACACGACGAACGGGAACAGACGCTGAATCAGCTGCTCGTCGAAATGGACGGATTCGAATCGAACGAGGGGTTGATCCTTATCGCCGCCACGAATCGGCCGGATGTTCTCGACCCGGCGTTGCTGCGGCCCGGGCGGTTCGACCGGCAGGTGGTCGTTCCCAAGCCGGATGTGAAGGGAAGGGAACAGATCCTTACGGTCCACACAAGGAAGATCCCCTTGAGCGAAAACGTGAATCTCGAAGTTCTTGCGAAGGGAACACCCGGGTTCACGGGGGCCGACCTGGCCAATCTCTGCAACGAAGCCGCTCTGCATGCGGCAAGCGTCGGTCTGGGGAAAGTGGACATGAACTGCTTCGAGATGGCCAAGGACAAGGTGATGATGGGCCGGGAGCGCCGGTCGATGATCATCAGCGACGAGGAGAAGAAATCCACGGCTTACCACGAAGCCGGCCACGCGGTCGTGGCGACACTCATACCGGGGGCGGATCCGATCCACAAAGTCAGCATAATCCCGCGAGGGATGGCGCTGGGCGTCACGCAGCAGCTCCCGATCGACGAACGGCACACCTATTCGAAGGATTACCTGAAGAACAACATAACGATCCTTATGGGCGGCCGGGTTGCCGAGGAACTCGTTCGCGGAGAGCTTACGACCGGGGCGGGGAACGACCTCGAGAGATCGACGCTGCTTGCGAGAAAGATGGTATGCGAATGGGGTATGAGCGAGCGGCTGGGGCCTGTCACCTTCGGCCAGAAGCAGGACCTCGTGTTTCTCGGCAGGGACATGACTAGGCATCAGGATTACAGCGAAGCCACGGCGCGGGACATCGACCAGGAGATCAAGGACATCCTCACCTCCTGCTACGAGCGCGCGCGGAAAATATTGAAGAACAACATCCACGTACTGCACCAGGTGTCGAAGACGCTCCTCGAAAAGGAGGTCATCGACGGCGCCGAGATCAAGCGGATAATTGAGGAACTGGTTCCCGTTCCTTCGGACGAGGCGCCTGCTCCGCCGGCAGGGTCACCCGCCTGAGCGGAAAGGTCCTTCCGTGATCCGTGTGCTGCACGCGGAGGACCCGGAAGAGGCGCGCCGCCGATTGGCATTCCTTGAAGTATCTTCCACGGACGCGGCGCGAATCGTATCGGAGCTGCGGCCGTTTCTTTTTTGCGTGCCGGACGGCGATTCCGCACATGTCCTGTTGTCGTTGCTTTCCCTCCGGGGAATCCCGGCGGCATGGGGGGCCAGGGGGCTTCTTTTTTCCGTATCTTCCGCGGAACAGGTCGGGCGGTGGATGGAAGAACAGCCGGAATGCCGGGATGCCTTGATCCCGCTGCGCGAGGCGATCGGACGGTTTCAGGCGCGGAATTTTATCGTGGATTGCAGGGGGCGGAAACTCGAGTTGGGAGCGATTCCGAGAATCATGGGGATACTCAACGTAACGCCGGATTCCTTCTCGGACGGCGGGAAGTTTCTCGCAACGGAAGCTGCGGCGGCTCATGGGATCGCAATGGCGGAGAGCGGCGCCGATATAGTGGACGTAGGGGGGGAATCGACAAGGCCAGGGTCGTCGCCGGTGCCAGTCGAAGAGGAAATCGCACGCGTGGTTCCCGTGATCCGTGAGATATCCCGCAGGACGGATGCGATGATATCCGTCGATACGACCAAGTGCGCCGTAGCGAGAGAGGCGGTCGCGGCCGGGGCCTGCATCATCAACGACACGAGCGCGTTCGCGGACGATCCCGACATGGCTTCGTTCGCGGCGGATTCCGGGTGCGCCGCCGTTCTGATGCACCGTCGAGGGACCCCGGCCACGATGCAGGTTGCGCCGTTCTACCGGTCGCTGTTCGACGAACTGCTGGATGAGATTTCGGAGAAGGTGGATGCGGCGGAAAAAACCGGGGTCTCGCGCGACCGGATCCTGATCGACCCGGGCATCGGGTTCGGGAAGCGTACTGAGGACAATCTCGCACTCCACAGGCACCTTGCGGACCTGCGCAACATCGGCAGGCCTATCGTATTCGGCGCTTCGAGAAAGTCGTTCATCGGGAGGATCACGGGGAAGGATCCTGCCGAACGGGCATTCGGCGCGGCGGCATCGGTCGCGGTTTCCGTTTTGCGTGGCGCGGACATTCTGCGTGTGCACGATGTGTCCGATATGAAGGACGTAATCCGCGTAGCTCAAGCCATAAGGGAGGGGGCCGAATGTTAGGGTTCCTTCCGGCGGTCCGTATAGCGGATATCCTCGACATCCTGGTCGTCGCCTTCATCATTTACTGGATACTGCTTTTCGTGCGCGGGACCCGAGCCGTGCAGATGCTTTACGGGCTGCTCATACTGATGGCTCTTTTCATCCTTTCCCGGAAAATGGGAATGGTCACCTTCCAGTGGCTTGTGGGGAACTTCCTCGGGGGGCTCATCATAATACTCGTGGTGATCTTTCAGAGCGAGATCCGGCGGGGGCTGGCCAAGGTAGGGCAGGCGAAGATCTTCGGGCGGACGCCGGAGTCTCCGAAGCCGGCGTTCCTGGATGAATTGGTCCTTTGCGCCTTTCGCCTCGCGGATGCGCGTCTCGGCGCGATCCTCCTGATCGAGCGGGAAATGGGGCTTCAGGAATATGTCGATCATGGGAAGCAGCTGGACGCGCTCTTCTCACATGAACTGATGGCGTCGATCCTGGCGAAGACATCTCCGGTGCACGACGGCGCGATCGTTCTTCGTGCGGACCGCGTTGCGGCGGCCGGTGTGATTCTTCCCATTCCGGCGGAATCTTCGGTGGCAGGGACCATGGGGACGCGGCACAGGGCTGCCTGGGGGGTCTCGGCGGAGACCGATGCCGTATCCGTGGTCATCTCGGAAGAAACGGGGAATGTGACCGTTTTCCATGATCGCCGTATGGAGAGTGCCTCGGGAGCCATGGAACTGCGGGAAGTCCTTGGCAGGCTTTTCGGAGGAGAAGCGACGGCCGCAAGAATTCCGGGCAGCGGTTCGGGCGGGATCGGGAATGATCAGATCGCCTGACTTTCTCAAATTCATGCGCGGTTTCGCAAGCCATAACCTGTGGCTTAAAGCCGTCGCGCTGTTGCTGGCCGTTGTCCTGTGGTGGTTCGTTGCCGGGGAAAGCAAGGTGCAGGTAGGGTTCGCCGTTCCGCTCGAAATACGCAACATCCCCCGGGGGATGACGATCATGAACAAGGTGGAACGGCAGGTGGAAGTCAGGCTGGCGGGGCCGCCGTCGCTTCTGGGGGGGGTGAAGCAGGCCGATGTCTCCGCGTCGATAGATCTTTGCGATGCACGGTTCGGCAGGCAGGTGGTGCGCATAGAGGAGCAATCGATCCGCGTGCCGCCGGGAGTGAAGGTGCAGAGGATCTATCCAAACGCAGTGGATGTGTGGCTGGAAAGACTGGAAAGAAGGCGGATTCCCGTGATCGCCAGGATCAACGGGGGATCGGGGACGCGGAGGAAGGTCGCGAAGGTTCAGATCGTCCCCGCATCTCTCGAGGTGGAAGCGCTACCGGAGGAATTCTCGCGCCTGAAGAACCTGACTGTGAACGTGACCGTTCCCGATGAAAACAGGGAAGCGTATACCGCGAATGCGCGGGTGGATTTGCGGGATGGGCATGCTAAAATCCTCGGGAATCCGGAAGTAATGGTTACGGTCCAATTCCGTAGATAGGAGGCGAAAATCTTTGCGGAGGAAATTGTTCGGAACCGACGGAGTCAGAGGGGTCGCCAATACCGACCCGATGACCGTGGAAAACGCGCTGGCTTTGGGTCAGGCCGTCGCGCACGTCTTCCGGAACAGCGGGGGGGGGAAGCACAAGGTCGTGATAGGGAAGGATACCCGGCTTTCGGGCTACATGTTCGAAACGGCGCTCTCGGCGGGGATTTGCGCGATGGGAGGCGATGTTCTTCTGGTCGGTCCGCTGCCGACTCCAGGGATTGCGTTCCTGACCCATTCCATGAGGGCAGACGCCGGAGTGGTGATCTCGGCCTCCCACAATCCGTACCAGGACAACGGCATAAAGTTCTTCGGGCGGGACGGCTTCAAACTGGCAGACGAAACGGAAGCCAAAATAGAGATGCTGATGATGGGCGAACATCTGAAGGAAGCGCGCCCTCCGTCTCCGCAGATCGGCCGCGCGGTCCGGATCGACGACGCCACCGGAAGATACATCGTCTATCTGAAGAACACCTTTCCCGCGCACCTTTCGCTCGACGGATTGCGCATTGTGGTCGATTGCGCGAACGGCGCGGCTTACAAAATCGCTCCCCTGGTATTCCAGGAATTGGGAGCGGAGGTCATAGCCATCGGGGTAAGCCCGAACGGACTCAACATTAACGACAAATGCGGTTCCCTTTTCCCGGAGGTGGTATCGGCGAAGGTGCGGGAGCAGCGCGCGGACCTCGGCATATCGCTGGACGGAGACGCCGACCGCGTGATCGTGGTCGATCACAACGGGGACGTCCTGGACGGCGACCGGATCATGGCGGTCTGCGCGGAAGAAATGGCGCGGAAGAGGAAGCTTAAGAAAAACACGATAGTCGCCACCGTCATGAGCAACATCGGTCTCGAAATATTCCTGAAGGAGCGGAAAGTCCGGATGATGCGGGCGCCCGTGGGCGACCGGTACGTCGTCGAGATGATGCGGGCCGGAGGATACAATTTCGGAGGGGAGCAGTCGGGGCACCTCGTTTTCCTCGATCACGCGCGGACGGGAGACGGCGTGCTGGCCGCGCTTCAACTGCTGGCCGTGATGGTGGAAACAGGCAAGAAGATCGCCGATCTCGGAAAAACGCTCGTCACGTTCCCCCAAATCCTTGTAAACGTCAAATTGAAGCACCGCGTCCCCCTTGAAAGCATGCGCGGGTTCCAGAGGGCCAAGGCGGAGTTCGAAAAAAAATTGGGGAGCAAGGGACGGATCGTCGTACGATACAGCGGCACCGAGCCCGTCCTGCGGATCATGGCGGAAGGCGAGAGCCAGTCGGAAATCGATCGCATCGTCAAGGCCCTCGCGGAAAAAGCCCGCTCCGAATTCCACTAACCTCCAAACGTGGAGTTACAAACGGGGACGTTCCGCATTGAAAAGACAAAAACAGGGACGTTCTTAAAAAGTCGATGCTTTTAGAATGACTGTAGGGGCAATTCATTTTTATTATTCATGTAATACGTTCCGGGATGTAAAGAGACGCGTGACCTGGGTTTTGAAGAACGCCCCTGTTTTTGAGGAGAGGGATGATTGAAAAGGCGCCTGGGAGTCAACATAGATCACGTCGCGACGCTGAGGCAGGCGAGGGGAGGGATTGCGCCGGAGCCGGTGGTGGCCGCGGGGATTGCGGAGCTGAACGGAGCGGACGGGATCACGGTCCACCTGCGCGAGGACCGCAGGCATATCCAGGACCGGGACCTGGAACTTCTTATGCAAACAGTCCAATCCCGTGTCAACCTGGAAATGGCCGCCACAGAGGAAATGATCGGGATCGCGACCAAGCTCCGTCCATATTCGGCTACCCTCGTACCGGAAAAGCGCCAGGAATTGACGACGGAAGGCGGGTTGAACGTGCTGGGGCAGCGGGAATCGTTGCTGAAAGCAGTGTCCCGGTTGCGCGAAGCCGGGATCCTGGTAAGTCTGTTTATTGATCCGGATCTTTCGCAAATCCGGGCAACGAAACAAGTCGGAGCGGACGCCTTTGAGATACATACCGGTACTTACTGCGAGGCATTCAATACAGGAAGATCGTCAGGAGTTTTTAAGAACGTCCCTGTTTTTGAGATGGAGCAGATAAAGGTGGCGGCGGCGCACGGGAGGAACATCGGGTTGAAGGTGTTCGCGGGGCACGGGCTCGACGTTCGCAATATTGTGCCGATCCTGGAGCTGCCGGAGATCGAGGAGTTCAACATCGGTCACAGTATCATCGCGAGGGCGGTGTTCGTCGGACTCGGCGCGGCGGTGCGGGAGATGGCGGATCTGATCCACGGGGCCTCCTGAAGGAAATGATCATCGGCATCGGCGTCGATATAGTCGACATCGAAAGGGTGAGCCGCCTGCTGAAAAAGTACGGGGAAAGGTTCGTCAGGAGGGTGTTCACGGAAGCTGAGGCTGAATACGCCGATCGCGGCCCCCGGCGCGCGGAAAGGCTCGCAGGCAGATTCGCGGTCAAGGAAGCGGTTATGAAAGCCTTCGGCACGGGCCGATCCCAGGGGATCCTGTGGAGGGATGTCGAGACAGTCCGCGGAAGAATGGGCAAACCGGAAGTGATACTTCATGGAAAAGCATTTAATTATCTTAAAATACTAAATGGAAAAAACCTGCATGTATCGATCACACACGACGGCGGAAAGGCAGTCGCATTCGTGATCGTTGAGGGAATGGGAGAACCGGGATGAAAGTAGCATCCGCGAGCCAGATGGCCGAGTTGGACCGCTTGACGACGCAGAAATACGGGATCCCCACGCTCCTGCTGATGGAAAACGCGGGGCGGTCGTGCGCGGAGCGGATCTTCCAGATTCTCGAAGACAAGGTCGGCGCTGCCGAGGAAGCCTCCGTGGCTGTGGTCTGCGGACGCGGCAATAACGGCGGCGACGGGATGGTGATCGCCAGGCACCTGCACAACCGCGGGGTATATGTGGAGGTGTTCCTGCTGTCCGAAGAAGACCGCTTGAGCCACGACGCCCGGGTCCAGTATGAAATCCTGGGAAAGCTGGACGTCGAGAGGAGAGTTATCCGCGACGTGGAGGGAGTGGAGGACCTTCGGATCTACCTGGAAGAGGTGCACCTGTGTGTTGATGCCCTGCTGGGCACGGGACTATCTTCGCCTCTCGAAGGGATAGTCCGGGAGGTAGTGGAAGTCATCAACTTGTCGATGGCACCGGTTTACGCGGTGGACATTCCCAGCGGGATCGACGCCACTACCGGCCGGATCCTCGGCGAAGCGGTACGCGCCGACTACACGGGATCGCTTGCCTTGCTTAAACTGGGGCACGTCCTGCTTCCCGGATCGCTTCACTGCGGAGAAACCGACGTCTTCGACATCGGCATCCCTTCCAAGGCCGTCTTCGACGCGCAGATAAAGACCGAGGCGCTGGACGAGCGGGTTGTGAAGAGCGTGCTCTCTATCCGCCCGCCGGGATTCCACAAGGGCGACGCGGGCAGGGTTTTCATAATAGGGGGATATCCGGGCCTGACCGGCGCCCCCTGCCTGGCAGGGAAAGGCGCGCTTCGGATGGGGGCAGGCCTGATTACCGTAGTCGTGCCCGAGTCCCTTCGCCCGACCGTGGAATCGAAACTTATGGAAGTGATGTCGATAGGGATCCCGGACGGCGGCTCGGGGTGCTTCCGAAAGGAGATGGTCCCCGCGATATTGGAAAGGATCGTAAGGGCGGACGTGGTGGTCGTGGGGCCGGGGTTGGGGGCGTATCCCGGCGTTGGGGAATTCGTCGCCGAGTTGTTCCCGCGTATCCGCGTCCCCTTCATTGTCGACGCCGACGGATTGAACGCGTTATCCGGACAGGTGGAAGTGCTTAAAAAGTCGGTGGCGCATTGCACACTCACGCCGCACCCGGGGGAAATGTCCCGCCTGACGCGCGAGCCGATCGAAGCCATCGAAGCTTCGCGAATCGGGTCGGCGCAGCATCTGGCAGAGGAACAGAACGTGACCGTGATCCTGAAAGGCGCCAGGACCGTTATCGCCACCCCGAAGGGGGATGTCTTCATCAACACGACCGGAAATCCGTACATGGCCTCCGGCGGGATGGGAGACGCGCTTTCGGGAATGCTTGCCGCGCTCGCTTCGCAGGGTCTTTCTCCAACCGACGCCGCGTGCGCGGGGGTGTTCCTCCACGGAATGTCGGCCGACCTGCTGGTGAGGAAGCACCCGATGTCCGCTGTCTCGGCGACCGACGTCATCGAGAACATCCGCGAAGCCCTCCAGCACATCCTTGGAGAGCGTCTCCCGGAAGAAAATTCCTGAATCGTTCGACCGCCGGGATATCCCCGTTGGAAAAGTTAAGGAACGTCCCCGTTTATAAGTAAAAACCAGGGAAGGTCCCCGTTTTCAGGTGCGAGATGAGGGTAGAACTGCACTCGGCGTCGGCAGAGGAAACGATGGAAATCGCGCGGACGCTGGGCGCGTCGCTTCGGGCGGGGGACGTGGTGGCGCTATACGGGGAACTGGGCGCCGGGAAGACGGTCTTCTGCAAGGGGATAGGCGAGGCGTTGGGGATCGCTCCGGAGAGGATAGTTTCGCCGAGCTTCACCATCGTCACGGAACACAGCGGCACGCTCACTCTGTACCACATGGACGCCTACCGTTTGTCCGGGGAGCGGGAGGCGGAAGAGATCGGGCTGGACGAAATATTATATGGAAGCGGCGTATGCGTCGTGGAGTGGGCGGAAAATATCGCCTCCCTCTTGCCAAATCGTTGTATACATGTAAAATTCTTCATTTCGGATGAATCCGGTCGAACGCTGGCCGTCACCGCGGAGGACCCGCGGATTCCGCGGGAGCTCGCCGCGCGCCGTTAACCCGTATTTCTCACCATGGTTCGTCGCGAGGCGGTGGAGACGGGTATGGCTACAAGGCGTCGCGACGGAGGGCGACGCAGGCGTAGTTTATACTACGTCGAGGAGACCGAACGAGCGCAACGCAGTAGACATGCCCGTATCCGCCGCCGCAGCAGAAGCGTGGTGAGAAATGCGGGTTTACGCCATCTTCCAGGAGGGTGACCCAAGATATGGCACTCATTGTCCAGAAGTACGGAGGCACCTCGGTCGGCACCATAGAGAAGATAAAGAACGTGGCCAGGCGCGTCGCGCGTACGAAGGACCAGGGGCACGACGTCGTCGTGGTGGTTTCGGCCATGTCGGGGGAGACGAACCGGCTGCTCGGGCTGGCGCACCAGCTCTCGGAGCTGCCAAACGAGCGGGAGCTGGACGTTGTCGCATCCACGGGCGAGCAGGTCACCATCGGCCTGCTGGCGATCGCGCTCTCCGAAATGGGGTACAAGGCCAGGTCGTTCTGCGGGTTCCAGATCCCCGTCCTCACCGATTCGGCTTACGTCAAGGCGCGGATAAAGAAGATAGAAGGCGACACGATCAACGCGGCGCTGAAAAACGGCGAGATCGCGGTCGTGGCGGGGTTCCAGGGGATCGACGACTCGGGTGCGATTACGACGCTTGGGCGAGGCGGGTCCGACACGAGCGCGGTTGCCGTGGCTGCGGCGCTCAAGGCCGACGTCTGCGAAATCTACACGGACGTCGACGGGGTGTACACCACCGATCCCAACATCTGCGCCGACGCGAAGAAGCTCGAAAAAATCTCCTTCGAAGAAATGCTGGAGCTCGCGAGCCTGGGGGCGAAGGTCCTCCAGATACGATCGGTGGAGTTCGGGATGAAATACGGCGTGCGTATCCACGTACGCTCCTCGTTCAACGATAATCCGGGAACGATAGTAACCAGGGAGGAGGAAATCATGGAGACGGCAGTCGTATCCGGCGTGGCGTACAGCAAGAGCGAGGCGAAGATCACCATCGTGAAGGTGCCCGACAAGCCCGGGATCGCCGCAAAGATCTTCAGGCCGCTGTCGGATGCAAATATCGTGGTCGACGTGATCGTGCAGAACGTTTCCGTCACGGGGTACACGGACCTCACATTCACCGTCGGGCGCTCCGACTACAAGAAGGCGATGCTTATCACCGAGAAGACGGCGAAAGAAGTCAAGGCGGAGAAGGTCGTGGGCGACGACAAGATCGCAAAGGTTTCCATCGTCGGAATGGCCATGCGGTCACATTCCGGGGTGGCCACAAAAGTCTTCGACACGCTTGCCGCCGAAGGGATCAATATCCTCGGCATCACCACTTCGGAGATAAAGATCTCCTGCCTGATCGAGGAGAAGTACACCGAACTTGCGGTTCGGGTGTTGCACAAGGCGTTCGACCTCGGGAAGCCGGTTGAAGCGTAAGCCGGCGCAGTCGGTATAACGAGACTCGGAAGGGAAAGCGGGCAGGCGCGATGAAGAAGATCTACCTGTACGACACGACGCTTCGGGATGGGACGCAGTCGGAGGAAATCTCCCTGTCCGTGATCGACAAGATTGCGATCACGGAGAAGCTGGACGACTTCGGCATCGATTTCATCGAGGGAGGGTACCCCGGCTCCAACCCGAAGGACAAGGAGTTCTTCGAGTACGCCAAGCGGCTCCCGCTGAAGAACGCGAAGCTCTGCGCGTTCGGCATGACGCGGCGGGTCGGGAAGAGAGCGGAGGAAGACTCCAACATGAAGGCCCTCGTCGCCGCCGAGACGCCTGTCATAACCGTCGTCGGAAAATCGTGGGACTTCCACGTCACCGAGGCGCTTCGCACGACCCTCGATGAAAACCTCAAGGCCGTCAGGGAGACCGTCGAGTTCCTGAAGAAACACGCGGAGCAGGTCTTCTTCGACGCCGAGCACTTCTTCGACGGGTACCAGCGAAATCAGAAATACGCGCTCAAGGCCATCGCCGCCGCGGAAGACGGCGGGGCGGACTGGATCGTCCTGTGCGACACGAACGGCGGGTCGCTCCCCTCGGACGTCGGGAGGATAGTACGCGAAGTCCGGAAAACGACCCACGTTCCGCTCGGAATCCATACCCATAACGACTCGGAGATGGCCGTTGCCACGACGCTCGCCGCAGTCGAAGGGGGCGCAAACCAGGTCCAGGGAACGATCAACGGCTACGGGGAGCGGTGCGGAAATGCGAATCTTTGCTCGATAATCCCGTGCCTGCAATTGAAGATGGGGAAAGAGGCGTTGCCGGAAGGGCAGTTAAAGAAACTGACCGCGCTTTCGCGCTACATCGCGGAAATCGCCAACGTCGGCGCGCGCCTCCACCAGCCTTTCACGGGGAACGCAGCCTTTGCTCACAAGGGCGGCATGCACGTGTCCGCGATACGGCGGCACCCCGGTACGTATGAGCACATAGAGCCCGAGGTCGTGGGAAACCGGCGCCGCGTCCTCATTTCCGACCTTTCGGGAAGAAGCAACATCCTCTCGAAAGTCCAGGAAAAGGGATTGAGATTCAAGGCGGGGGATCCCGCGGCGGAGCAGGTCCTCGAGCAGATCAAGGAACTGGAGCACAAGGGATACCAGTTCGAGGGCGCCGAGGCTTCGTTCGAACTGCTGGTCCTGAAAGCCATGGGGCAGCATGAGCAGTTCTTCGAATTGAAGGGCTTCCGCGTAATAGACGAGAAGCGTTCGGAGAAGCAGCACCCCATAGCCGAAGCCACCATCATGGTAGATGTGGACGGAAGGGTGGAGCACACAGCGGCGATGGGGAACGGCCCCGTGAACGCGATGGACAACGCGCTACGCAAGGCGCTGGAAAAGTTCTACCCGGAGCTTTCCGAGATGAAACTGCTCGATTACAAAGTCCGGGTTATAAACGCCGGCGGGACCGGTTCCTCGGTACGGGTTTTGATTCAATCCGGAGACAAGGATGCGGTGTGGGGCACGGTGGGGGTTTCGCACAA
This sequence comes from Deltaproteobacteria bacterium, assembly GCA_016218975.1. NCBI lineage: Bacteria > Pseudomonadati > Myxococcota > Myxococcia > Deltaproteobacteria bacterium. Next base: position 124,135 of record JACRCO010000037.1, on the reverse strand, counting down.
CATCATCGAGGCCTCGTGGCAGGCGCTGGTGGACAGCATCCGGTACAAGCTCTGGAGGTCGCGGCGTGGAAAACTCAAAGGGGAAGGAGACTGACGGAAAGCGGGCCTGCCTTCTCGTATCCCTGATTCTTCTTGTCTGGAATATCGGCGCCTTCGGGCGCCATTTTCTTTCCGGAAATCCATCGTTGAAACCGGTTCCATGGGAAACCGTCGGAAACCGCACGGCAACGCCCATGTCGAATCCGGCGGCCGATTGCGCCGTTTACGGCATGCCGGGAAAGCCGACTGCAAGGCAGAGACTGCTGCTCGGTCGAAAAATAGACATCAACAGGGCGGATGTGCGCGAAATATCGGACCTGCCGGGAATTTCCGAAAGCGTCGCGAGGGCCGTGGTGGAGACAAGGAATTCGATCGGGGGGTTTCGTAAGCCGGAAGACCTGTTGCTGGCCAGGGGGATAAAGGAGAAACGCCTGAAAAAAATCCTTCCATTTCTTGCGCGTTTCCCCAATAATTGACATAATTGGTCAGCTAAATCCTCTCCGTTGATGCTGGCCGTCGCATCATAATCATTGAGCGCCGGCAGCATAACAGGAGAGGCAAATAAAAAGATGATCCGAAAATTTCAGATCGCATTTTTATCGCCGAGCGGCCGCAGCATGGCAGGAGAGTTTCAACCGCCGGCTGAAGGGAGGGGATATGTTCGAGGGGATACGCAATGACATCAAGGTGATCTTCGAACGCGACCCGGCGGCGCAGAGCGTCCTGGAGATCTTCCTGTGTTATCCCGGTTTCCACGCCATGCGTTTCCATCACGTCGGGCACTGGCTGTGGACGCACAACTTCCGCCTGCTGGCCCGATTCGTATCGCATATATCGAGATGCCTGACCGGGATCGAGATCCACCCGGGCGCGACGATCGGAGAAGGGTTCTTCATCGACCACGGGATGGGCGTGGTGATCGGTGAAACGGCCGAGATCGGAAGGAACGTGACCATGTATCACGGCGTGACCCTCGGCGGCACGAGCTGGAACAAGGGGAAAAGGCACCCGACGCTCGAAGACAACGTAATAATCGGGGCGGGAGCCGCCATCCTTGGCGCCATACGGATCGGGGAAAACTCCAAGATCGGTTCGGGTTCCGTGGTAAACCGGGAAGTCCCCCCCAATTCGACGGTTGTCGGTATCCCGGGCAGGATCGTGTACCGGGAGGGGAACGTCTACAGCGATCCTACGGGAGTCGCGGGAACGCCGGACCCCGAAGGAAAGGCCATCAAGTGCCTTACCGAACAGGTCATGGCGCTGGAAAAACAGATGGAGGAATTGAAAAACCGGCTGGATAAATCGGAAGAGATCGCTCCCCAGGTGGAGTCGATCCGTTGAAAATCACAACGCGCGGCCGTTACGCGGTAATGGCGCTTGTAAGCCTCGCCGCCGCTTCCCGCGGGAATCCGGTATCCCTCAAGGACATCGCCCGCCAGGAAGATATTCCGGAGCCGTATCTCCAGCAGCTTTTCTCACGCCTTAGAAGGCAAAACCTCGTTAAGAGCATCAGGGGCCCCGGGGGAGGATTCCTGCTCGCGCGTCATCCCTCACGTATTACCATCGGGGAAATCATACGGACGGCGGAGGGGCGTAACGGAGAGCTCCGCATAGGCTGCCGCAGGTCCGGTCGTAAATGCGGAAGGATAGAGCGCTGCAAGACGCAGGGCATGTGGGATGCCCTGGAGTCCCGGATGGAGGAATTCCTGGACTCCATATCCATAGAGGATCTTTTCAGGGAAACCCCGGAAGAGATCCACAGGGAGGTCAGGGCGTGAGGAAGGTCTACCTCGACCATAACGCTACGACTCCGGTCCACCCGGAAGTAAAGGACGCGGTGGCCCCGTTTCTTGCCGGGTTTTTCGGAAACCCGTCAAGCATCCACTGGGCGGGACGGGACGTCAGGAAGGCGGTGGAGGACGCCCGCCAGGAAACGGCGGCGTTCTTCGGTTGCCAGCCGCTGGAGATAGTTTTCACGGGATCCGGCACGGAAGGCGACAACCTGGCGATAAAGGGGATCGCGTTCCGGAAGGGTAACGCGGGGAAGAACATCGTCACTTCAGCGGTGGAGCACCCGGCCGTCATAAACACGTGCAAGTTTCTCGAAACACAGGGTTTCAGGGTGACCTACGTTCCCGTGAACCGGCAGGGTATCGTGGAGCCTGATGCCGTACGCGCCGCGATCGCGAAGGATACGGTTCTCGTTTCGATTATGTATGCGAACAACGAAACCGGATGCATCATGCCCATAGCGGAGATAGGCGAAATCGCCCGCGAGGCCGGGGTGCCCATGCACACCGACGCGGTGCAGGCGGCGGGAAAGATAAATTTCGACTGGAAGGAACTGCCGGTCGACATGCTCACCTTCTCCGGCCACAAGATAAACGGACTCAAGGGCGCAGGCGGACTTATCGTGCGAAAGGGGATGGAGCTGACGCCGGTCCTGCACGGGGGGCACCAGGAGCGCGGGCGGCGCGGCGGCACCGAAAACGTCGTGGGAATCGTTGCGATGGGAAAGGCGTTTTCGCAGTTGCGCGTGAACATGGAGGAGGAAGTCGGGGAAATACGCAGGCTGCGCGACCGTTTCGAGAAGACGATATTCGAGCGCATTCCGGACCTTGTGCTGAACGGACATCCCACGGATCGGCTGCCGAACACCGTCAATATTTCATTCCGGTTCGTGGAGGGGGAGGCGCTCCTCCTGAACCTGGACATGATGGGAGTCGCCTGCTCGTCCGGATCGGCCTGCACCTCCGGCTCGCTCGAGGCCTCTCCGATCCTGATGGCGATGGGGGGAGATCCGGTGGACGCCCAGGGAGCGCTGAGGTTCAGCTTCGGCATGGGGAACGACGACGCGGACGTGGAATACGCGGTGGACTCGATAGAGGCGGTCGTCGAGAAACTGAGGGCCATGTCGCCCCTCTTCACGCGGGCGGCGAAGATCCGATGAAGCGGCGCATACTCGCGGCCATGAGCGGCGGCGTGGACTCTTCCGTCGCGGCATTCCTGCTTCAGCGGGAAGGGTTCGAGGTGATCGGCGTCTCCATGGATCTCTACGATTTCTCCGAAGTCTCGAAGAACCGCGCCGGCACGTGCTGTTCGCTGGACGACCTTTACGACGCGAGAAGGGTATGCGACCGGATGGGGATTCCCTATTACGTCCTGAATTTAAGGGAAGAATTCCGCCGGGAGGTCATCGATCCGTTCGTAAAGGAATATTCCAGCGGCCGGACGCCCAACCCGTGCATACTCTGCAACGAGCACCTCAAATTCCGCGCTCTCCTGCGGAAGGCCGACGAACTGGGGGCCGAGGGGGTCGCCACCGGACACTACGCCGTAATCCGGAAGGAGGGCGGCGGCAAGTGCCGGCTTTTCGCGGCGCCCGACGCGTCGAAGGACCAATCCTATTTTCTGTTCCCGCTGGACCACAAGAGGCTCGAAAGGATCCGCTTCCCCGTCGGGGGCATGATGAAATCCGAGGTCCGGCGCATCGCTCAAGGAGCGGGGCTTTCCGTGTCGGAAAAGAAGGAAAGCCAGGACATCTGCTTCGTGACCGACGATACATATCCCGAATTCCTGAGCAGGAAAGGGATAGAGGAGAAGGAAGGACACTTCATCGACCGGGACGGGAACATCCTGGGCGCACACAGGGGGATACTCCGGTATACGGTCGGCCAGCGCAAGGGGCTCGGGATCGCCGCGAAGGAGCCGCTCTACGTGGTCGCCATAGACGCCGAAAAAAACGAAGTGATCCTGGGGAACGAAGGTGAGATCCTTTCCGGTGGAGCGTCCGTCGCTTGCGGCACCTTCGTTGCAGGCGAACCTCCGGCGCGGCAATTCCGCGCGAATGTGAAAATCCGTTTCCGGCACCATGGAATCCCGGCCACTGTCGCATGCCATGGCGAAAAGATCGAGGTCCGCTTCGACGCCCCGCAGCGCAGCGTTACGCCCGGGCAGGCGCTTGTCATTTACGAAGGGAACGAGGTGCTGGGCGGCGGCTGGATCGAATGCGCCGTCGTGTAAAGGTTCTTACCGTCGGGTGCAAGGCGAATTTCGCCGACTCCGCCTCCATCGCCCGTGAGGCGGTTTCCGCAGGGTTCGACGTCGTGCCCCCCACGGAACCCGCCGACGTCGTGATCGTCAACAGCTGCACGGTTACCCACAGGGCGGACAGGGACAGCCGTGCGCTGGTCCGGCGGGCGAGGCGGGACCACCCGGATGCATCGATCGTCATGACCGGCTGCTACGCGGAGAGCGCCCCTGAAGCGAAGGCATCGATCCCGGAAGCCGACCACTGGATAGGCGCCGGAAACCCGGGCGCCCTCAAATCCCTGCTTGAAGAAATATCCGGGGAATGCCGCCTGAATGAACCGGGTGGAGATTATGCGGCGGGGAAACCCCGGCTCTCGGAATTCGCGGCGGACCTTCTCCTTGGACACCGGCGAACTTTCCTCAAAATCCAGGACGGATGCGATTTCGCATGCGCCTACTGCATCGTTCCGCTCGTTCGCGGAGGAAACCGCTCCCTTCCGGAAAACGAGATCGTCGAAAAAGCTGCGGCGGCCGAGCGGGACGGCGCGCGGGAGCTCGTGCTGACCGGAATCCACATCGGGCTGTACGGCGCCGACCGGGGCGAGCGGGACGGGCTCGCGGACCTCGTGCGGCTCCTTCTGCGGGAAACCTCGCTTGCCCGCCTCCGGTTGAGTTCCGTCGAGCCGATGGAAGTGACGGATTCGTTGATATCGGCTATCGCCGGGAGTCCGAGGATCTGCCGCCATCTTCACATACCGCTGCAAAGCGGATGCGACAGGATCCTATCGCGGATGCGCAGGCCTTACGACGCAAGCCGGTTCTCCGAAACAGCCGCCCGCGCCGCCGGGATTCTGCCCGGCGTCCGGATAGGGGCCGACGTGATCGCCGGCTTCCCCGGGGAGACGAGGGAAGATTTCGATGAGACGGTTCGATTCCTGTCCGGGGTTCCGGTAAACTACCTGCACGTCTTCCCCTACTCGCAGCGCGCGGGCACGGAAAGCGCAAAATGGAAGGATGACGTATCGCCTCGGGAGAAGAAGGAGCGGGTTGCCGAACTCCTGAGGGTGGATGCGGAGAAACGTGCCGGCTTTCTGAAGGCGCAGGCGGGAAAAGAACTGGAGGTCCTTGCGGAAACGGCCCATCCCGGACGCGGGGAGCTTTCCGGCTATTCGGGCAATTACCTGGAGGTGGCATTCCCGGGAGATCGAAGCGGGATCGGAGGATTGTTCCGTGTCAGGGCGGGGCGCATTCGAGGAAAATGCCTTATCGGGGAACGAATGGACATGACAAGCGACCCCTTGCATCCCATGCAGGCACGCAGCGGGAAAGTTTTAAGGCGAGGGCCGGAATGACTGACATGGAACTGCGGATCGGGTACCGGTTTTCATCTCCCGTTTACCTGGAGCAGGCGCTGCGCCACGCTTCTCTCGGCGGCGGTAACGGCGAAAAGTCCTACCAGCGGCTGGAATTCCTCGGCGACGCCGTCCTGAACCTGTGCGTTGCACAGGAGATGTTCCGGAGGATGCCCGATGCGGGAGAAGGTGAACTGTCCAAGGCCCGCGCCGCATTGATAAACAACCGGAGCCTCGTCCGCGTAGGGGAACGCATCGGGGTGCCCGAGTCGCTGCGGACCGATCCTTCCCTGCGCGAGAAAGGCGGGGGGGTGACCCGGAAGATGGTGGCCGATGCGGTCGAAGCGATCGCCGGCGCGATCTTCCTGGACGGCGGGTTCGAAAAGGCATGCGAGTTCATCCTCACGCACTTCGTGGAAGACCGGGCGCATGAAGCGGTCGCCGGATTCGACGCCAAGAGCCGCCTCCAGGAGTGGTGCCAGAAACGGCACGTATCGCTTCCCCGGTACCGGCTTCTCGAAGTTTCGGGCCCCCCCCATTCGCACGTCTTCTCGGTGGCGGCGCGCCTTGCGGACGGGACGGAAGCCAAGGGGAGCGGTTCTACCAAGAAAGAGGCGGAAATGGAGGCGGCTTCGAAGCTGCTGCTTATAATAGAGCCCGAGGCGGCGCGGGAATGACCGGCCGGAAGAAATCTGGGTTCGTAGCGCTTATAGGACGGCCTAACGTCGGGAAATCCACGCTGTTGAACCGCATCCTCGGGGCCAAGATAGCCATTGTCAGCAGAAAGCCCCAGACGACAAGAGACCGGATCGCCGGGATACTGACGGGGGATCGCGGCCAGATCGTATTTCTGGACGGTCCGGGGATCCACCGCCCGCGCAAGGCACTTAACGCATACATGGTGCGGACGGCTCAGCGGATCGCGGAAGAAGCCGACATCGCGGTGCACGTGGTCGATGACCGGCAATCGGTAGGAGGGGAGGAGGAGTCCCTGGTCCGCGGCATCGTCTCCAACGTCTGCGTCCCCCGTTTTCTTGCGTTGAACAAGGCGGACCGCATGCGGGGGGACGAGGGGAGCCGCCGCCTGGATTCATTGATGGCCGGAGGGATGTACAAGGAAGGATTCCTCGTCTCGGCGGTTACGGGAAAAGGTGTGGCGGAATTTCTCGACTGCCTGTATTCCGATCTTCCCGAGGGACCCGCCTACTATCCGGAAGAGGACCTGACCGACCTTCCGATGCGTTTCATCGCAAAGGAGATCGTGCGCGAGAAACTCTTCGAGTCGCTTTCGGAGGAACTTCCGTACAGCGTGGCGGTGACGATAGAGGAATACAAGGAGGATACCGACCAGCGCCTGGTGCGCATACGCGGGGAGATCTGCGTGGAACGGGATTCCCAGAAGGGGATAATCATCGGACGCGGCGGAAGGATGCTCAAGAAAATCGGCACGGAGGCGCGCCTGGAACTGGAGAAAGAAACCGGGGAGCGGGTATACTTGGAACTGTTCGTGAAGGTGGAAAGGGACTGGAGCAGGAACGAAACCATGCTCAGGCGGCTGGGGTATGTCTAAGACGGGTTTCACCGTTTCGCTGGTCGGGCGGCCGAACGTCGGAAAATCGACGCTGTTCAACCGGATCTCCGGGAAGCGGCGGGCGATCACTTTCGGACAGCCGGGCGTAACGCGAGACCGGGTATCCCTTCCCGTCGAGTGGGACGGCCGGCGTTTCCAGTTGATAGACACCGGCGGCTACCTGCCGGCGGGCAAGGAAGAGGACGACCTCCTCTCCAAGGTGCGGAGCCAGGTCCTGCGGGCGATCTACGAATCGGACGCCGTCATCTTCATGGTGGACGCCCGCGACGGCCTCCTGCCGCTGGACAAGGAGATCGTGCAGATGCTCCGGGAAAGGGAGAAGCGCTTCTTCCTTGCCGCCAACAAGGTCGACGCGCGCGCGGGCGCCGAAGGAGTCGACCAGTTCCACGAATTGGCACCGGACCGGATATACCCCGTCTCCGCGGAACACGGCAGGGGTGTGGAAGAACTCCTTCGGGACATCATCGCGCTTATCCCCGAATCCGGCGAGGCGGAAGCGGCGGCGCAGGACGACGCCGTTTCCCGTGTCGCGGTGGTGGGCCGTCCGAACGTCGGAAAGTCCACGCTGATCAACACCCTTGTGGGTTACGAGCGGGTCATCGCCTCCGAGGTGCCGGGGACGACCCGCGACTCGGTCGACGTCCTTGTGAAATACGACGGTGAACGATACCTGTTCATCGACACGGCGGGAATCCGGGCGAAGCGGAAAACGGAAAACGTTCTCGAGAAGTTTTCGGTGCTCAAAAGCCTCGACTCGCTGAAACGATGCGACGTCGCAGTCCTCATGATGGACGGCCCCGAGGGCCTGACCCACCAGGACCAGCAGATTCTCCGATATATCCTCAACGAAGAGCGCGCCGTGGTGATCGCCGCGAACAAGGCCGACAGGTGGAAAGGCGAGGAGGAACGCCGCGCGGAAATGCGGAAGATCCACGAAGGGCTCGGGTACGCCGCATTCGCCTCGGTGGTCCCGTCCGCGGCGCTGACCGGAAAAGGGTTCCCGCTTCTGTTCAAAAAGATCGAGGAGGCGTTCGGGTCCTTCCGGCACCGCGTTCCCACCGCCGTCCTCAACCGGATGGCGGAGGCTTTCGTTTACACCGTCCCCATCCCCTCGAAGGAGGGGAGAAACCGGGCGTTCTACATGACCCAGATCGGAGTGATGCCTCCGTCGTTCGCGGTTTTCGTGAAGGACAAGAGCGGCATCCCGGAGTCGTTCACCCGCTACCTTCAGAACAAGATCCGCGACAACTTCGGCTTCAACGGGTCACCCCTCCGCATTGTGTACCGGGAGCGATGATTCCTTCCGGCCGGCAGGCCCTGCGGGCCGTCACGGAGGGCGCCGCCCACTTCATCCGGAGCCACGGTTTCGTCTATAGCGCCGCGATCGCCTTCAACCTGCTCCTGGCTTCGATTCCGGTTCTTTTTCTGGCGTTCTCCGCCGCCTCGCTGCTGATCGGCCGCGACGACCTGCCGTTTTCGGTGCTCGCTTCCATATTGAAAGATACATTTCCCTACGGAGCGCAGGTACTTGTGCCGAATTTGAGGAAGCTGTTCGCATCGGGCGCCACGTTCGGCTACCTCGGGACGCTGTTGCTTCTCGTGACCTCGTATTCGGCTACCGACGCGGTTCACACCTCGCTCGCCGTGATGATGGGGAGTCCCAGGGACAAAAGGATCTGGCGAACCGCGGCATATCACGTGGCGCTTGTCCTGGTGCTGACCGTCTTCGCATCCGCGGCCATCGTCATCCCCCCATTCTGGAAAGGGCTCTCGCTCCTGACGCGGGGTTTGTCGGCCGGATGGGACACCGCGTTTCACCTGCTCCTTGGCGGGATAGCCGACGCCGTGCTCGCGGGAATCCTTTTCACGGCCGGAGTCTTGAGCTACATGTATCTTTCCCCACGGAGGATCAAACTGGAAAACGCCATGGCAGGAAGCCTTGCGTTCCTCCTGTTTCTCTACGGAATACGGTTCGGATTTACCTTTTATGTCAAGAAATTCAGCAAGTTGAATATAATTTACGGTTCCCTGTTCAGCATCGTTTGCTTTATAATCGTGGCATACCTGTTTTCTGCCGCATATCTCTTCTGCGCCAGCATTATCGGAACACTTGAGAAAACCACAGGCAACGATGAACCTTCTGTCGGCGATTGACATAGGGACGAACACGATACGGATGCTCGTGGCTTCGAGGGGGCCCGGGTCGTTGCGGCCGGTGGAGCGGATGCGGCGGATCACCGGCATGGGAAAGGAGCTGCGGGACACCGGCAATATCGGGAAAAAGGAATTCGCGGAATCCATATCCGCGCTCCGGGAATTGCGGCGAAGGATGGACGCGCTCGGCGTGGTACATTACCGGGCATGCGGAACCGCAGCGCTTCGGGAAGCGGCGAACCGGGACGCTTTTCTCGCTGCCGCCGCCGCCGCGGGGGTGACGGTGGAAATAATCACCGCCGACGAGGAAGCGATGCGGACCTGGGACGGGATAAGCGGACGCATCCGTGACGCGGGCAAAACCGTCGTAATGGATATCGGCGGGGGAAGCACGGAGTTCATCGCGGGGCCCGGCAAGGGCCGTTCGGTCAGCTTGCCGATAGGCGTGGTCGTGGCATGCAGCCTGTTTCGGATTTCCGATCCTCCGGAAAACTGGCAGATCCGAAACATGCGGCTCTTTTTCTCGGAACGGATCAGGGCGGGCACCGCATCGTGGGAGAGACGGCGATTCCGCAGGCTGGTAGGCACCGCCGGGACCTTCACGACCCTCGCGGCGCTTGAGCAGCGGATGAAAGTGTACAGGCCGGAAAATATCGACGGATTCTCCATGTCCGTCGAAAGGCTGCGATACTGGGAGGATCGGCTGGGCCGCATGAGGGAAAAGGACCGCCTCCGCCTTCCGGGAATGGAGAAGGGACGCGAAAAATACATCGTGCCGGGGGTCTGCCAGGCGGTCTCCGCCATGGAGAGATTCGGCATAGGGAAACTCACGGTCAGCGACGCGGGCCTGCTGGAGGGCATCCTCCTGGGTCTCGGCGCCGGAAAAGGAGAGAAGGGATGAGTGTCGGCGGCGATTATTTCGAGGGGAACGGGTTGAGGGAAGGGTTGACGTTCGACGACGTCCTTCTGCTCCCGGGCGAATCGAGAATCCTTCCTAAAGACGTGGACGTATCGGTGGCGTTGACCCCCGAAATCCGGCTGAACATTCCGCTGCTGACCGCGGCTATGGACACGGTCACGGAAGCCGACACGGCTATCGCCGTTGCGCGCGAGGGAGGGATCGGAATCATACACAGGAACAACACGGCGGAGGAGCAGGCGGCGGAAGTCGACCGTGTGAAGAAGTCGGAAAGCGGGATGATCATCGATCCCATCACGGTGGACCCGGACCAGAAAGTTTCCGAGGCCCTCGATGTGATGAAGAAGTACCGGATATCCGGGCTGCCGGTGACCCGGAACGGCAAGCTCGTCGGCATACTCACCAACCGCGACCTCCGGTTCGAAACGAACTTCGATCAGCCTATTTCGAACGTGATGACGAAGGAAGACCTGATAACGGTCCCCGTCGGCACCACGCTGGAGCAGGCCAAGGATCTGCTTCACAAGAACCGGATCGAGAAGCTGCTTGTCGTCGACGAAAAGAACAACCTGCGCGGACTGATCACGATCAAGGACATCCTGAAAATCAAGAAATACCCGTTCGCATGCAAGGACGGAAAAGGCAGGCTGCGGGTAGGAGCCGCCGTCGGCGTAGGGCCGGGTTGGGAAACAAGGGTGGAGAAACTGCTCAAGGCCGGCGCGGACCTTCTGTGCGTGGACACTGCGCACGGCCATCACCGGGATGTCGCCGATACGGTAAGGGCTCTCCGGAAAGGATATCCCCGTGCGCAGCTGATCGCCGGGAACGTGGCCACGGGGGAAGGCGCGGAAGCGCTCATAAAAGCGGGCGTGGATTGCGTGAAGGTGGGAGTGGGGCCGGGGTCGATCTGCACTACCCGGGTAATCGCCGGGGTCGGGGTACCCCAGGTGACGGCGGTCATGAAATGCGCCGAGGCGGCGGCGAAGAAGGGAATTCCGGTAATCGCCGACGGCGGCATAAAGTATTCGGGCGACATCACCAAGGCCATGGCCGCCGGGGCCTCCGCGGTGATGATCGGCGGGCTGTTCGCCGGCACCGACGAAAGCCCGGGCGAACTCGTCCTGTACCAGGGGCGTTCCTACAAGGTTTACAGGGGGATGGGCTCCCTCGAAGCGATGAAACACGGGAGCAAGGACAGGTACTTCCAGTCGCACGTCGAAGCGGAGAGCAAGCTCGTTCCGGAGGGCATCGAGGGTCGGGTTCCATATCGCGGGCCGCTCGCCGCTGTAGTGTTCCAGTTGATCGGGGGACTGAAATCGGGGATGGGCTACGTCGGCGCGAAGAACATCGGGGAACTCAAGAAACGGTCGGTCTTCATCAAGATCACCCCGGCGGGCCTGCGTGAGAGCCACGTCCACGACGTGATCATCACCAAGGAAGCCCCGAATTACAGGGTGGAGTAGTCCTTTGCAGGGGAAAATCCTCATCCTCGACTTCGGCTCCCAGTACACCATGCTGATCGCGCGGCGCGTCCGCGAACTGAAGGTCTACAGCGAGATCCATCCTTTCAACGTTCCCGTCTCGTTCATCAGGGATTTCAAGCCGGACGGGATCATACTCTCCGGCGGGCCGTCCAGCGTTTACGAAGATGGAGCTCCGATCGTTCCCGGTGAGATCCTGTCGTTGGGCGTACCCGTGCTTGGGATCTGCTACGGGATGCAGCTCATCGCCCTTCTTGCCGGGGGGAAGGTCGGACGGTCGGCAGAGCGGGAATACGGAACGGCGAACATCCGGGGGGAATGGGGAGATCCGCTGTTCCTCGGCATCGAGGAATTCAGGCACAACATGACCATCCAGGTGTGGATGAGCCACGGGGACAGGATCGACGAGCTTCCAAAGGGGTTCCTGTCCATCGCCCGTTCGGAAAATTCGCCCGTCGCTGCGATCAGCAACGAAAAGAACACGATCTATGGGGTCCAGTTCCATCCGGAAGTCGCGCATACGCCGAAGGGGAAGGAGATCCTTGCGAACTTCCTGTTCCGCATCTGCGGGCTGTCGCCTGCATGGACGATGCATTCGTTCGTGGAGACGAGCGTTCGCAAGATCCGGGAAACGGTGGGGGGGGAACGGGTCGTCCTTGGGCTGTCCGGCGGCGTGGATTCTTCGGTGGCGGCCGTGCTGCTGCATCGCGCCCTCGGCGACCGGCTGACCTGCATTTTCGTCAACAACGGCCTGCTGCGGAAAGGGGAGGTCGATGACGTCCTGGCGACGTTCCGCAGCGGAATCGGGCTGCACCTGGAATACGTCGACGCCGCCGACCGGTTTCTCACCGCCCTCGAGGATGTCGATGACCCCGAGCGGAAACGGAAGATCATCGGAGAGATTTTCATACGGGTCTTCGAGGACGCGGCGAGGCATATCCCGGGGCATGTGGGATTCCTGGGACAGGGGACACTTTACCCCGACGTCATCGAAAGCGTCTCCTTCAAGGGGCCGTCCGCAACGATCAAGTCGCACCATAATGTCGGGGGGCTCCCCGAGAAGATGCACATGAAGATCATCGAGCCGCTCCGTGAGCTGTTCAAGGACGAGGTGAGGGAATTGGGAAAGGAGCTCGAAGTTCCCGATCACATCCTCTACCGGCAGCCGTTCCCGGGTCCGGGACTCGCCGTTCGGATCATAGGCCCGGTAACAGCGGAGCGGGTGCGCATCCTGCAGAACGCCGACGCGATCGTTGACGAGGAAGTCCGCGCCGCGGGACTGTACGAGTCCATCTGGCAGTCGTTCGCCGTGCTCCTTCCCATCAAGACCGTAGGGGTCATGGGAGACCTTCGGACCTACGAGAACGTGGCCGCCATACGGGCGGTGCAGAGCCAGGACGGCATGACCGCCGATTGGGTGCGGCTCCCTTACGATCTTCTCCAGCGCATCTCAACCCGGATCATAAACGAAGTGAAGGGCGTGAACCGCGTCGTCTACGATGTTTCGTCGAAGCCGCCGAGCACGATCGAATGGGAATGAAAGAGTTCGTACACCTTCACCTGCACTCGCAGTACAGCCTCCTCGACGGGACGATAAAGATCAAGGACCTCGTGCGGAAGGTCGCCGAACTGCGGATGCCCGCCGTCGCCGTTACCGACCACGGCGGGATGATGGGCACGGTCGATTTCTACGAGAAGGCGAACCAGGCGGGGATACGTCCCATCATCGGATGCGAAGTGTACGTCGCCCCGGGGTCGAGGCACGAGAAAAAGCAGGTTTCGGGGGACGAAAAGGCGTATCACCTTATCCTGCTGGCGGAGACCGGCGATGGATATCAAAACCTGATCCGGCTGGTATCCTCGGCGCACGTCGAAGGGTTCTATTACAAGCCTCGCGTGGACCACGAACTGCTGCGGCGATATTCGGAGGGGCTGATCGCCACCTCTGCCTGCCTTCAGGGGGAGATCCCCCGCACACTGGCGGCGGGCGGCGCGAAGGCGGCCGAGGAGATGCTGGAAACATACAAGGAGATATTTCCGGACGGAAGGTTCTTCGTCGAGATCCAGGACAACGGGCTCGAGGCGCAGAACAAGGCCAACGTGGAACTGGTCGGCCTCGCCCGCAGGACCGGTACGCCGCTGGTCGCGACAAACGACTGCCACTACCTCGAAAAGCAGGACGCTCGCGTCCACGACGTTCTTCTGTGCCTGCAGACGGGGAAAACCATAAGCGCGCCCGACCGGATGAGGTTCGGAAGCGACCAGTTCTACGTCAAGCCTGCGGAGGCGTTCGAAAAGGCGTTCGGGCACATCGCACCCGATGCCGTCAAGAACACGATGGCCATTGCGGAACGTTGCAAGGTGACCCTCGACCTCGGGCGCAACAAGATCCCGGAATTCAAGGTCCCGGAAGGGATGACGTCCGAGGAATATCTCAGGCGCCTGAGCGTGGAAGGCATGGACCGCCGCTTCATGGAGAAGCGTAAACGCGGCGAGAAGATCGCGGCCGCGGAGGAATCGGCGTACGCGAAACGCCTGGATTACGAGCTTTCGGTGATCGACCAGAGCGGCTTCTCCGGCTATTTCCTGATCGTATGGGACTTCATAAGGCACGCCAAGGAAGCGGGGATACCGGTCGGGCCGGGCAGGGGGAGCGCCGCAGGAAGTCTCGTCGCGTACGCCCTGCGGATAACCGAAATCGATCCGATACCCTACGGGCTGCTGTTCGAGCGGTTCCTCAACCCCGAACGGATAAGCCTTCCCGACGTGGACTGCGATTTCTGCAAGGACCGCAGGGACGAGGTCATCCGGTACATAAAGGAGCGGTACGGGGAGGAGAACGTAACGCAGATCATCACTTTCGGGACCATGAAGGCCCGCGCGGCGGTGCGGGACGTGGGAAGGGTCCTCGAGATGCCGTATGCGGACGTCGATCGGATCGCAAAGCTCATACCGCCCGATCTCGGGATGACGATAGAGAAGGCGCTCCAGGTGGAGCCGAGGCTGAAAGAGAGCATCCAGGAAAACCCGAAAGTAGGGGAGTTGTTCGAATACGCGCGATCGATCGAGGGGCTCTCACGGCATGCATCCACGCATGCGGCGGGAGTGGTGATAGCGAACAAGCCTATAACGGAATACGTCCCCCTCTACCGGAACTCCAACGGCGACATCACGACGCAGTTTTCCATGAAGGACATCGAGAAGGTGGGGCTCGTCAAGTTCGACGTGCTGGGCCTGCGGACGCTGACGGCGATCCACGATACGCTGGAACTTCTAAAAGAACGGGGAGAGGAAGTGGACCTCTCGACGATCCCGCTGGACGACGCCGAAACCTACGCGATGCTTTCGCGGGGGGACACGCCGGGGGTCTTCCAGTGCGAAAGCGGGGGATTCACGGACCTCCTTACCCGCCTCAAGCCCGATGAGTTCGCGCACCTTATCCATGCCGTCGCCCTGTATCGTCCAGGGCCTCTTCAGAGCGGCATGGTCGAAGACTTCATCGCGCGGAGGCACGGCAGAAAGTCGATAGAGTACCCGTTCCCGCAGCTCGAGCCGATCCTGCGGGACACCTGCGGCGTCATGGTGTACCAGGAGCAGGTCATGCAGATCGCGGTGACTCTCGCAGGCTTTTCCATGGGAGAGGCGGACGTGCTCAGGAAGGCCATGGGCAAGAAGGACACCGTCCTCATGGAGAAACAGAAGGCGCGGTTCCTCAAGGGGGCGGAGAAAAACGGTATCCCTTCGAACAAGGCGCAGGCGCTCTTCGAACAGATCGCGCAGTTCGGCGAATACGGGTTCAACAAGTCGCACAGTGCGGCCTACGCGATGGTCGCTTACCAGACCGCGTATCTCAAGGCGCACAACCCGGTGGAATACTTCTGCGCATTGATGACGTCGGAGTCGGGCGATACGGCCAAGATCATCCGTTACATCAACCATTGCCGTGAAAAGGGCATACCGATTCTCCCCCCGGACGTCAACGAGTCGCGGTTCGCCTTCTACCCTTCGGGGAAATCGATCCGGTTCGGCCTTTCGGCGATCAAGGGGATCGGCGAATCGGCGATCCAGTCGATCCGCGAGGCCAGGGGGGACGAGCCGTTCGTTTCCGCGGGGGACTTCCTGTCCCGGGTCGATCTAAGGAAGGTGAACAAGCGTGCGCTCGAGAGCCTCGTAAAGGCGGGCGCCTTCGATTCGCTCGATCCGGACAGGGGAAGGCTGTTTTCGTCGTTGCCGTCGATGATGGAAGGAGCGCAGGAAGAGACGCGCCGCAAGGAGTCCGGGCAGTTCGCGCTGTTCGGCGGCGAGCCCGCAAGGAAACAGGAACCCGCCGGGAGGATATCGGATGGAGCGGCGACGACGGTGTGGACCCGCCGGGAGCGGCTCGACGCCGAAAAGGAGACGCTCGGCTTCTACATCACAGGGCACCCCCTGGACGCTTTCACGGGGGAAATGTCCCTGTTCGCCAACGTCACATCTTCGCGCATAGGCTCGCTCAAAGCCGGCACCGAGATCAAGATAGGAGGAGTGGTCAGCGACCTGAAAAAAAAGACGACTAAACGAGGCGAGACGATGGCGATCTTAAGGCTCGAGGACCTCGAGGGTATCGTCGAGGTGGTCGTTTTTCCGGAAGCGTACCGGGCCAGCCTGGACGCTCTCTCTTCGGAGGAACCGATCTTTTTGCTTGGGAGAGTGGAGTCGGACGAAAATACGACCAAGCTGATCGCAGAAGAGATTTTCCTCATGAAGAACGTCCGCGAGCGGCTGGCGAAATCGGTCCATTTCCAGGTTAACCTGGACCGTATGACGCCCGCAGACATCTACGAGCTGCGCCGCATCGTCGAACGATTCAGGGGAGGGAAGAAGGGCTACCTGCACCTGTCGAGGGAGGGAGAATTCGAAGCCATGGTTTCCCTTCCGGATGGAATCGGAGTCGCGCCCACCCTGGAGCTCGCGAGGGAGCTCCGTTCGAGATTCGGGTACGACATGCTTCATCTGCACTGATGCGTCGGAGTTCGGGAACGCAGGAAAAAGCATGGCTTGTGTGGGTGCAGAGGAAGCACAGGCCGACCCGCCCGCCGCAGGCGCCCGCCGATCTGCTCGCGGAGCTGAAAAGCCTGGTCGAGGCTGCCGGCGGGATAGTCAAGGGCGGACAGGCGCAGGCGACGGCTTCCGAAAATCCGGCGACCCTGATCGGCAAGGGGACCCTGGAACGCCTGAAGGAAACGGTAAGGGAAAACGGCGTCGACCTGGTCGTCTTCCAGAACCTTCTTAAACCCAGGCAGCAGCTCCTGCTCGAGCAGGAGCTCGAGGTCAAGGTGCTCGACCGCAGGGAGGTGATCCTGGACATTTTCGCGCAGCGCGCACGCACGCGCGAAGGGAAACTCCAGGTGGAGTTGGCGCAGATGTCTTTTCGGCTGGGCAGGCTGACGGGCGGTCGCAGGGAGCTGTCCCGACTCGGCGGCGGCATCGGGACGCGGGGGCCGGGTGAAAAGAAACTGGAAGAGGACCGCCGGAAGATCCGGACCCAGTTGCGCCAGATCGGAAAGGAGCTGGCTGAGGTACGGCGAACGAGGAAGCTGCATTACCGGAGGCGCAGGGAGATCGGCTTTCCGGTACTGGCGCTGGTGGGATATACGAACGCGGGGAAATCGACCCTTTTCAACCGCCTGACGGGGGCGCAGGTTTTCGTCGCCGACCAGTTGTTCGCCACCCTCGATCCGACGGCGCGCAAGCTCGTCCTTCCGGGAGGAAAGGAAGCGATCCTGGTGGATACGGTGGGATTCATCCACGATCTTCCGGACGAGTTGCGGGAAGCTTTCATCGCGACGCTGGAAGGGATCGGAGAGGCGGACCTTCTGATCCACGTGGTGGACGGAAGTACGGAGGGGATGGAGGACAACATGGAAGCCGTCAACAGGATCCTCGGCACGCTCGATTTTCTGGGGAAACCGATCCTGCTGGCCGTCAACAAGTCGGACCTATTCGCCCCCGGCCCTCGCCTGATCGAAGGCGAGTACGGTATTTCCGCGAAGACCGGGGAGGGACTCGAACATTTGATGCGCGCGGCGGAAGGAGAAATATGCACGTCCCGATGGGGCGGGAACGGTTTGACGAAGCCCGCCTGATCAACATCGCGAACGCCCTCACGGCTGTCCGGGTGCTCCTTGTCCCCCTGTTCGCTCATTTCCTCATCACGGGAAGGATAAGGCGCTCGCTTCTCGTATTCGCCGTCTGCGGGTTGAGCGACGGGCTTGACGGACTCCTCGCGAGAAAGCTCAAACAAAGGACCGTCGTCGGCTTCTACCTCGATCCGATCGCCGACAAGCTGCTGATGGCTACCGCCTTCATCGTGCTCGCCTACGTGAAAATCCTTCCCGTGTGGCTGGCGGTGCTCGTGATCAGCCGCGACCTGTTCATTCTTGCAGGAAGCGTGCTCATTCTCCTCCTTCACGGGGTGGGAAGGATCCGGACGACGATCGCGAGCAAGGCGAACACGGTCGTACAGATTTTTACGGTGATCTATTTCCTGGTCGTTCGGGCGTACCCGCGCATCTGGGAATTCGTCCCCATGGGCTCGGAGGCGACGGCGACCCTGGTGGTGGTCGGACTCTGCGCGCTGACCACCGCGGTATCGGGACTACATTATCTGTTCATCGGAATGCGGCAGATCTCCAATGCATGAACCCGTAACCGGAGTACGCGTCGAGTCCGTCGCCGCCGGAAGCCCGGCCGACCGCGCTGGAATCGGATGCGGGGACCGGATAGTGTCCGTTTCGGAGGAGCCGATCTGCGACCTGCTCGACCTGCATTTCCACACGAGCCGGAAGTCCTTCAGGCTGCGATGGGTGAGCCCGGAGGGTATTACGAACGAAAAGACGATCCGCCCCGGGGGAGAGGCGCTGGGAATTTTCCCCGAGCCCATACGTGTGAAGCGCTGCAGGAACCGGTGCATCTTCTGTTTCGTGCACCAGCTTCCGCGCGGCCTGCGCCGCAGTCTTTACGTAAAGGACGAGGACATCCGCCTTTCCTTCCTCCACGGGCAGTACGTCACCTTTTCCGACATTTCAGGGGACGAACTCCGCAAGATTCTGGAATACCGCCTGTCGCCGCTCTATGTGTCGATCCACACGACCGATCTTTCCCTTCGCCGCAAGATGCTAGGGAATCCCGCGATAGCCGATATCATGGACGTGATGAAAAGGCTTGTGGAAGGCGGGATCGTGCTTCACGGGCAGATCGTAGTCTGCCCCGGCATCAACGACGGGGCGGAGCTGGAGCGGACGCTTCGCTCGCTCTTTCCTCTGCGCCCGGGGCTTGCCACCGTCGCGGTGGTTCCCGTCGGTCTCACTGCGCACCGTGAGGGGCTTCCCCCGCTTCGTCCGGTCGACAGGCGGGAAGCTGAGGAGACCCTCGCCATGCTGGAGAGGATCTCGCGTGCTGCGGGTAAAATAGACGGAGAATCGTTCGCCGTCGCCGCCGACGAATATTACCTGAAGGCCGGGAAGGAGATTCCCGAGGGCAGTGCATACGGGTCCTTCGCGCAGATCGGGAACGGAGTGGGCCTCCTGCGCAGGTTCGTGGACGAGGCCAAAGCCCTCTTCCGCAGAAAACGATGGCCTGCCGCGGACGCGGGAGGCGCAGTCGTGACGGGGCTTTCTCCCAGGGATTACGTGAGGCCGTTCCTCGCGGAATTTTCCAGGCGGGCAAGCGCGCGGTTCGAGGCGGTATCGGTGGAAAACCGCCTCATGGGGAAAAGCGTAAATGTGACCGGGCTGTTGGGAGGGCGGGATATCCTGGAGGCGCTGAAGCGGAAGGGGGGAGCCGGGCGTGTCTATCTCCCATCCGTGATCTTGCGGGACGCCGGAGATCGCTTTCTCGACAACCTTTCCCCGAAAGACCTTGCGAGGGAAACGGGGGCGGAGATCCGTGTTTTCGATCCGACGCCCAGGGGCTTTATCGAAGCCGTCTACGGATAGCTCATCGGTTATCGTCGCGGGAATGCGGGCCGGGAAACATTTACAATATAATTGACATCTTACGGTTAGTTTTGTTACTAATACTTGTTCGATGTCTACGGGGGCGATTAGCTCAGATGGTTAGAGTACCTGCTTGACATGCAGGGGGTCACTGGTTCAAGTCCAGTATCGCCCACCATTTTCTCTTCCCGGCACGGTGGATCGTCGATAAGCAAGGCGCCGGACCGTCGGTGCGCCGGGAGATTGCCGCAATGACGAAGGAAGGCGAATGACGCTGCTGGAGCTTGCGAAAACGAAAGGAAAGGCCAAGGTTGCTGTAGCCGCGCGCGTCGGCGGCGTGCTCGTGGACCTTTCCCGCCAGGCTCCCGATGGGGAAGAGGTCGACTGGATAACTCCGGTCGATGACGACGGCATCGGCATCGTGCGGCACAGCACCGCGCACGTCATGGCCGCCGCGGTAAAGGAACTGTTCCCGGACGCGCGGATCACGATCGGGCCTTCGATAGAAAACGGCTTCTACTATGATTTCGACGTGCCGTCCCCGTTCACTCCGGAGGACCTTTCCCGCATCGAGGAGAAGATGCGTGAGATCGTCAAGGCGGACTATCCTTTCACTCGTGAGGTCGTAACGAAGGAGGATGCGCGCCTGAGGTTCCCCGGGGAACCGTACAAGGAGGAACTCCTCGCGGACATCCCCGACAGCACCGTGACATTGTATCGCGTCGGGAATTTCCTCGACCTTTGCAGGGGACCGCACGTGCCCAGCAGCGGCAGGATCGGCGCGTTCAAGCTCATGAACACGGCGGGAGCGTATTGGCGGGGGGATTCGAAGAACCGAATGCTCACCCGTATTTACGGATGCGCATTCGCGTCGAAGAAGGAGCTCGACGCCCACCTTGCGCTGCTCGAAGAGATCAAGAAGCGCGACCACCGCAGGCTCGGCAGGGAGCTCGACCTTTTCAGCGTGAACGAAGATATCGGCCCCGGCCTGATCCTGTGGCATCCCAAGGGGTCCGTCGTCCGCCGGATAATGGAAGATTTCTGGCGGAACGAGCATGCGCGAGCCGGATACGACCTTGTGTTCTCCCCGCACATCGCCAGGCTCGACCTGTGGCGGGTGAGCGGGCATCTCGACTTCTACAAACAGAGCATGTTCGGAGCGATAGAGGTCGAGGGGCAGGATTACCAGCTGAAACCCATGAACTGCCCGTTCCACATACAAATATACAAATCGAGGCCCAGGTCCTACCGCGAGCTGCCCGTTCGCTATGCGGAGCTGGGCACTGTGTACAGGTATGAGCCGTCCGGAACTCTTCACGGCCTTTTGAGGGTCCGCGGATTCACCCAGGACGACGCCCACATCTTCCTTCGGCCTGACCAGCTTGACGAGGAGATCTATTCGCTCCTCGATTTCACGCTGTTCGTGCTGCGCAGGTTCGGCTTCGATAGATACGATGTATTTCTTTCGACTCGTCCGGATAAATACGCAGGAACGCTGGACAATTGGGCAAAGGCTGAAGCTGCGCTGAAAAAGGCCCTTGAGAGGAAAGGGCTTCCGTTCGAGGTCGACCCGGGCGAAGGGGTGTTCTACGGTCCCAAGATCGACATCAAGATCAAGGACATGCTCGGAAGATCCTGGCAGTGCTCGACGATCCAGGTGGATTTCAACAACCCGGAGCGGTTCGACGTCGGGTTCGCCGCAGAGGACGGGACGACGCGGCAGGCGATAATGATCCACCGTGCATTGATGGGCTCGCTCGAGAGATTCTTCGGCGTGCTGGTGGAGCATTACGCAGGCGCGTTCCCGGTTTGGCTCGCACCGGTGCAGGTGGACGTGTTGCCAGTCACCGACCGGCAGAACGGGTACGCGGGAGAACTTGTGGACCGGATGCGCGCGCAGGGATTCCGCGCGGAAGGGGATTTCCGAAACGAGAAACTGGGTTACAAGATCCGCGAATCGCAGCTGGGGAAAGTCCCCTATGCGCTGGTCGTGGGCGACAAGGAAGAGTCACAGCGGCAGGTGTCGCCGAGGAAACGGGGCGGGCAGCAGCTTTCCCCCATGTCCATCGAGGAATTTCTGGGCATACTCAGGGACGAGACGGAATCAACCGCAAACTAAAGGAGGGAGCCATCAGCAAGGAATCGAGAATCAACGAGCAGATCCATGTTTCCGAGGTGCGCCTGGTGGGCGCGAACAACGAGCAGTTGGGGGTGGTTTCGATCCACGATGCCTTGCAGAGGGCCCGGGTCCTGGACCTCGACCTGGTGGAGGTGGCGCCCGGCGCCGTTCCCCCGGTCTGCCGGATCATGGATTACGGCAAGTTCAAGTACGTGCAGAGCAAGCGTGAACAGGAAGCACGAAAGAAACAGACCGTGATCCAGGTCAAGGAGATCAAGGTAAGGCCGAAGACCGACGATCACGATCTGAACGTCAAGATCAAACACATCCGCAGGTTCCTTGAGGAAGGCGACAAGGTCAAGGTAACCGTGCGGTTCAGGGGAAGGGAACTGGCATACGCATCCCAGAGCGGTTTCGAGGTTCTGAAACACATCCTGGATTCGATCGGCGACCTTTCCAAGGTAGAGTCGACGCCCAAGATGGAGGGGAAGACGATGATGATGGTCGTCGCCCCGACGGCGCACAAGAAAAAGCCGGCAGGCGCGCCGCCCCCGGCGGCGGGGCAGAAGCCGCCGGAGGCGGGAGGCGGGGCTGCGAAGCAGCAATCGGCAACTCCCGCGAACCCGGCGGAAAAACAGGAGGGGAACTGATGCCCAAGATGAAATCGAACCGCGGCGCGAAGAAGCGCTTCAGCGCCACCGGAAGAGGCGGGATCAAGCACGCGAAGGCCGGCAAGAGCCACATCCTTAGCACCAAGAGCCGGAAGAGGAAGCGGGGACTGCGAAAGGGCGCGCTTGTCGGTTCGGCGAACGAGAAGTCGATCCGCCGCCTGCTGCCCTATCTTTAGGAAAAAGAGAGAGGAAGACCGAAAATGCCACGCGTAAAAAGATCCGTACACTCGCATAAGAAGCGCCGCAAGGTTTTCAAGATGGTGAAGGGATTCCGCGGGGGTGGAGGGCGCCTTCTCCGCTCGGCGAAGGAGTCGATCGCCCGGGCGCTGCGATACGCCTACCGGGACCGCAGGACGAAGAAGCGGGAAATCCGGTCCCTTTGGATAGTACGCGTCAACGCCGCGGCCCGCGAAAACGGGCTTTCATACAGCCAATTCCTTTTCGGCCTCAAAAAAGCGGGGATCGAGGTCGACCGGAAGATCCTTGCCGACCTGGCGGTGAACGACTCTGCCGGGTTCCGGGCCCTTGCCGACGCGGCGAAGGCCGCCATCGCGTGAGGAGGCTGATACCGGTTGGCTGACGAATCCGGCCGTTTGAAGGAGCTGCTGGAAGAGGGCCTGCGCGCGATTTCCGCCGCCGGAAACGAGAGCGTCCTTCTCGAAGCGAAGGGGAAATACTTCGGCAAGAAGGGTGCGGTCTCCGAGATACTCAAGACCGTAGCCTACCTCCCGGCGGATGAAAAGAAACGGATAGGCGCCGCCGCAAACGAGACGCGAAAAGCGCTGGAATCTGCGTTCGAGACGCGCCTCGAAGCGATCCGCGAGAAGGAACGCATCGCGAAGGAAGGAAGCGGGCGGCTGGACGTGACGCTGCCGGGCAGAACCCCGGCCGTCGGCCATCGCCACCCGATATCCCGGACGCTGTTCGATATCGTTTCCGTGTTCCAGCGGCTGGGGTTTTCCGTCCGGGGCGGGCCGGACATCGAAAAGGACTACTACAACTTCGAGGCGCTCAACATCCCGAAGGACCATCCGGCCAGGGACATGCAGGACACCTTCTACATGGATTGGCCGGAGATGGACCTAGTCCTTCGCACGCACACCTCCCCCATCCAGATCAGGACGATGGAAGCGATGAAACCTCCCGTCCGCGTGATCGCGCCGGGGGCGGTGTACCGGTGCGATTCCGACGTCACACACAGCCCGATGTTCCATCAGGTGGAAGGCTTCGCGGTCGACCGCAGCATCACGATGGCGGACCTGAAGGGCCTGCTCACGGAGTTCTGCCGGATGGTGTTCGGTGCGGGGCTGCCGTTGCGGTTCCGCCCGAGCTTTTTCCCGTTCACCGAGCCGTCGGCGGAAGTCGATATCCGTTGCGTAATCTGCAGGGGAAACGGCTGCCGGGTCTGCAAGGACACGGGATGGCTCGAAATACTCGGCTGCGGGATGATCGATCCCGCCGTCTTCGGATTCGTGGGGTACGACCCGGAAGAATACACCGGGTTCGCATTCGGGATGGGCGTGGAGCGCATCGCGATGCTGCGGCACGGCGTAAACGACATACGGCTGTTTTTCGAGAACGACATCCGCTTCATTTCGCAGTTTTAGCCGCACGCAACTACTCAAGAGGAACGCGCAAGTGAAGATCCTGTACAAATGGTTGAAGGAGTTCGTCGATACCCGGTTGTCTCCCGCCGAAATCGCGGAAGCCCTGACTATGGCCGGCGTGGAAGTTTCATCCTGCCGTTTCCTCGGGGAAGGGCTGGAAAACGTCGTTACGGCGAAAATACTGGCGCAGGGTAAACATCCCGACGCCGACAAGCTCTCGGTTTGCCGCGTCACCGACGGTGCGAAGGAATATCCCATCGTCTGCGGCGCGAAAAACATGAAGCAGGGCGACGTCGTCGCGCTTGCCCGCGTAGGAGCGAAGCTCCCGAACGGAATGGAGATAAGGAAGGCGAAAATCCGGGGGGAAGTTTCCGAGGGCATGCTCTGCTCCGAGATGGAGCTGCGGATCTCCGAGGAAGCGGCGGGGATCATGATCCTTCCGCCGGAATCGGAGCTCGGGAAGCCCATCGCCGAAGCCATCGGTCTTTCTGACTGGCTGCTGGAAGTCGAGATTACACCGAACCGCGGGGATTGCCTGAGCGTCCTCGGCGTGGCGCGGGAAGTCGCAGCGATCACAGGCGAAAAGGTCGCGGTGCCGGCTGCGGACGTCGTGGAGAACGGACCTTCCATCGCGGATTTCGCCACCGTGGGCGTGACGGACGCCGATCTCTGCCCCCGCTATTCGGCGCGTGTTATCGCCGATGTGACGATAGCGCCGTCACCCGGCTGGATGCAGCGCCGCCTCTCGCTGTGCGGCGTGCGGCCGATCAACAACATCGTGGACATCACGAACTACATATTCCTCGAGCTGGGACAGCCGATGCACGCGTTCGATCTGGACCGGCTGGCGGGGCGCACGATCGACGTCAAGCGGTCGGGAATCCCCCGCTCCTACGTCACGCTTGACGGCGCCGCGAGGGAGATCCGGCCCGAAATGCTGCTGATCTGGGACGGCGAGGGGCCGGTGGCTGTTGCAGGAGTGATGGGAGGGCAAAACACCGAGGTGCTGGACTCGACGAAGAGGGTGCTCTTCGAAAGCGCGCATTTCGAGCCCGCGTCCGTACGTTGGACCTCGAGGCGTCTCGGGTTGTCGACGGAATCCTCTTACCGGTTCGAGCGCGGCGTCGACCCGGGAGGAACGATGTACGCCGCCGACAGGGCGGTTTGCCTACTTTCCCGCTTCGCGACGTTTACCGCCGCGAAAGGCACGTACGACTTCGGAGGTGAAAAGGACTTTTCGCGGTCGGTGCGTTTTCGCCCGGCCAGGGCGGGGCGGATACTCGGAACGGAGTGCTCCGTGGAAGAATGCGCCGACGTATTCAGAAGGCTCGATTTTCCCGTGAAGGACGAAGGGGAGGGGAGATGGCTCGTATCCGTCCCTCCGCACAGGTTCGACGTCGAGCGTGAGATCGACCTCGTGGAGGAAGTGGCCCGCATAACCGGGTACGACAGGATTCCCACGACGTATCCGGAATCCGGCGCGCCGGAGTTCTCCGCGGACGACCGGTTCGTGAAGATGGCGGAGGACGCTTCCGAATTCCTGAGGGGATCGGGATTCACCCAGGCGATCAACTTCGCCTTCGTGCCGGAAAAGGAATGGACGCAGCACGCTGCCCTGTTGGGATTCGAACCACCGGATGCGATGCGGCTCGCCAACCCCATCTCGGACGACATGACCATGATGCGCCCTCACCTGCTGATGGGGATGCTGCACAATGTCGCGTCGAACCTGCGGCGTTTCGTCGAAGACGTGCGCCTGTTCGAAACCGGAAAGGCTTACGGGAAGAGCCTCTCGGAAGGCCACTTCGAAGAGCCGAGGCTCGGCTTCGTGATGTACGGGAAGCGGCTTCCGGAAAACTGGAGCGGCGGGCAGAGCGCCGTGGATTTCTTCGATGCGAAGGCCGTCGCCGAATCGCTTCTTTCGTTCCTCGATACCGCTCCCTTCCATTTCGTGCCCACGGCGGCGAAGCCGTTTCTCGCAGCCGGAAAGGCGGCGGAAATATTGAAGGATGGGGATACGATCGGCTGGCTGGGGGCCGTCCGCCGGGAGCTTTCGTCGGCGCTCGAAATCCCCGGTACGGTTTATTACGGCGAAATCAGGATTGAAGCCGCTACTCGCTCAGCGAAGCGGGATGCGCAATTCCGTGCGGTGCCGAAATTTCCACCCGTTATCCGCGATATCGCTTGCGTCCTTTCGGACGGGGTTCCCGTCGGCGACGTCCTTGCGATGGTTTCTTCCGCTGCAGAGGAAGTGGAATCGGCGACGGTTTTCGATGTGTTTACGGGGGAAAAAATCGGCGAGGGCTTGAAGAGCGTCGCGATCCGGGTGAAAATCCAGCCCACGGACAGAACCTTGACGGACGCCGACGTTAATAGTATACATACCAAGATAGTAAAATTATTGGAGAATCGCTTCGGCGGCAAAATTCGCACGTCATAAAACGCGCCGGGAGGGAGGGGATACATGACGAAGGCCGAACTGGTCGAGATCGTCTACGAGAAGGTGGGCGGGCTGTCGAAGAAGGAGTCGCAGGATATCGTGGAAGCGATTTTCGATACGATGAAGAACAGCCTGAAAACCGGGGAGAAAATAAAGATATCCGGTTTCGGCAACTTCATCCTGCGCGACAAGCGCCCGCGCAAGGGACGCAATCCGCAGACCGGAGACGACATACAGATCACGGCACGACGGGTCCTCACGTTCCGGCCCAGCCAGATCCTGAAAGCGCACATAAACGACCAGAAGTCCTGAAGCGACAGTCAGGGGCATGCGTGACGAGGCCCGCGATTCCGGACAAGTTTTACTTCAAAATCGGAGAGGTCAGCGAAATCCTCGGTGTAGAGCCTTATGTAGTGCGTTTCTGGGAATCGGAATTCCGCCTCACTCCCTCAAAAAACCGCTCGAAGCACCGCGTCTACAACAGGCAGGAGCTGGATACGCTTATCGAGATCAAGCGCCTTCTCTACGAAGAGAGGTTCACGATCGAAGGTGCGCGCAGGAAGTTAAAGGATGCGTTGAAGAGAAAGACGAAACAGCTCGATTTGGGACTGGAAGAGAAAAAGCGCGGCGCCCTGCTTCAACGCGTTAAGAAAGACCTCGTCAAGATCAGGGAGATACTGAAAAATTAAGCCCGTGCATCCTTCAATCCGTCCGCGAAAAGTCGAAACGCCCGGGGCGGAAAGGCGCCCGTGGGGGTCCTTCGCAGTGCTCGCCGACGAAAAAGATCACAAGGTGAAGCGGCTCGTCGTGCTGCCCGGCAAGCGGCTTAGCCTGCAGAGACACAGGTTCCGCACGGAGCATTGGCACGTGCTTTTCGGTGAAGGCACGGTGACGAAGGGGAAGAAGGAAATCCGCGTAGAGCCGGGCGTATCCGTCGACATACCGGCGGGGACGTTTCACCGCGTAATGAATACCGGAACCGGCGACCTGGTCATAATAGAGGTGCAGCGGGGGGAATACTTCGGCGAGGACGACATCGAGCGGATCGAGGACGATTTCGGCCGGGCATGATGTTAACATTATTGATGAGCAGATTGGGCGTGACATATCCGGTATGGACAGGTAATATGCTTTCCCTGGGTCGGGGCGTAGCGCAGCCTGGTAGCGCACTTGCATGGGGTGCAAGGGGTCGCTGGTTCAAGTCCAGTCGCCCCGACCATTTTACATTCCCTTAACACGATCCCCCGGTCTTGAAACGAATTCAGCCCATAATCCTTGTGTGCAACGACGACGGAGTAAGGTCGGAGGGCATCGCCGCGCTCGCGGATGCTCTGCGCTCCATCGGAACCGTCTACGTAGTCGCACCCGACCGGGAGAGAAGCGCCGCAAGCCATGCATTGACGCTGGCGCACCCCCTTCGTATCGAAAAACTGGAAAACCGCGTTTTCGCAGTGGACGGAACTCCCACCGATTGCGTGAACCTCGGCGTGAACCGGATCCTTCGACAAAAAAAGATCGCGCTCGTGGCCTCCGGCATAAACAAGGGGGCGAACATGGGGGACGACATAACGTATTCCGGGACGGTGTCAGCAGCGATGGAGGGTACTCTCCTGGGAATCCCGTCGATCGCCGTGTCGCTTGCCGCCCGCAGCAGGTTCCGTTTCGCGGAGGCCGCCGATTTCGCGCTTCGAGTCGCGCGAAAAGTGCTGCGTCACGGGCTTCCGAAGGACACCTTCCTGAACGTCAACCTGCCCAATGTGCCGGCCGCCGAGGTTCGAGGGATTCGGATCACCCGCCAGGGAAAGCGGATCTACGGCAATTCCATCGTCGAGAAGAAAGACCCGCGGGGGAGAAAATATTACTGGATCGGCGGCGACATACCGGACCGGGAAGACATTCCGGGCTCCGACCTCGAGGCCGTGGAGAAAAATTGCATCTCGGTTACGCCGATCCACCTCGATCTCACCAACTACGCTTCCATGCGCGCGCTTCGCCGCTGGAAATGGTGAACGACCGGTTCTACGCGATCAGGCGGCGCATGGTTGCGGAGCAGATCCGCTCCCGGGGTATCCATGACGAGCGTCTCCTCGACGCCTTGATGGAAATCCCCCGTCACTTCTTCGTGCCGCCGCACCTGTCCGAGCGTGCCTACGACGACGGGCCGCTTCCAATAGGTGAAGGGCAGACGATCTCCCAGCCGTACATCGTCGCGGAAATGACCAGGGCCCTCTCCCTGTCGGGCGAAGAGAAGGTGCTGGAAATCGGCACCGGTTCCGGCTACCAGACAGCCGTATTATGCCGGCTTGCGAAGGAAGTGGTCACAATGGAGAGGATAGGCTCCCTTCAGGAGACCGCTGAAAAAGTCCTCAAGGAACTTGGAATCGGGAACATCCGCTTCCTGGCCGGAGACGGCACCATGGGATGTCCCGGGGAGGCTCCGTTCGACAGGATTCTCGTCACGGCGGCCGCACCACGCGTCCCGGAGCCGCTGTTCGAACAACTTGCGGATGGCGGCATTGCGGTTATTCCCATCGGGGGACGGTGGGAGCAGGATCTGATACGTGTGACCAAGGACTCGGGCAAGGCCAGGAAGGAATTCCTCGGAGGGTGCCGGTTCGTCCCGCTCATCGGCAGGTTCGGATTTCCGGAATGAGTCGGCTGATATTGCCGCTGTTGGTTTTCGCCGTCGTGCTGAACGGGTGCGCGGCGGTGACGGGACTCCGCAGCCCCGGAGAATCCGTCGATGCCGCCCTGCGGCGGTTCCGGCGCCCCGTGGACGGAAGGATCGTCTCCGGCTTCGGAGGCCGGGGAGACCGGCAGCATAAAGGCGTCGACATGTCCGCGCCGGAAGGCACGCCGGTCTGCGCGGCTGAATCCGGATTCGTCTTCTACGCCGGGGACAAGTGGAAGGGATACGGGAATGCGGTCGCTCTCGACCACGGAGGAACGATCACATCGCTTTACGGACATTTACGGGAAATTCATGTAAAATCCGGTGATGCGGTGCCGGCCGGAGCCATGATCGGGACCGTGGGAAAAACCGGGAACGCCACCACTCCACACCTTCATTTCGAAATCAGGGTTGGTGATGGCGCAGTGGACCCCCGGGAATACATCAAGGAGTTGGAACCGACTCGATGAGGGAACTAAAAAAAAGGATACGGAACATTCCCGATTTTCCGAAGAAGGGGATCCAGTTCAAGGACATAACGACGCTTCTGTCCGACTCTTCCTCGTTTCAGCGCGCGATCGACCTCATGGCGCACAGGCATTTCAATGCGGGGATCGATGCGGTCGTCGGAGTGGAGGCGAGGGGTTTCATCATGGGCGCCGCGCTGGCGTACAAGCTGGGAACGGGAGTCCTCCTGGTGAGAAAGCCCGGAAAACTTCCTTATCGCACCGTGTCCGCGGCCTACGACCTCGAATACGGGAAGGACCGGCTGGAGATCCACGAAGACGCCATTCGTCCCGGAATGCGGGTGATCGTGGCGGACGACGTGCTCGCGACGGGCGGAACGATGGCGGCCGTGACCGGGTTGCTGGACAAGCTGGGGGCGGAAATTGTGGAATGCTGTTTCCTTGCCGAGTTGACGGATCTGAAAGGAAGGGAAAAGCTGAAAGGACGGAAGGTGTTTTCCCTGCTGAAGTTCAACGGGTAGGGAAACGGGTCGTTGGAGCCGAAACACGCCCCCGTAGCTCAGGCGGATAGAGCAGCGGTTTCCTAAACCGTTTGCCGGGTGTTCGAGTCACCCCGGGGGCGCCATCTTCCTCTGTTCTTTTCCGAGGAACCTCTCGATGTCCTTGCGGCGAAAACGCCACTGGTTACCGCTCTTGAAACCCTTCAGGATGCCTTTGCGGGCCATGTCGTTCACCGCATCAGGACTCATGTCGAGGATGATCGCCAGGTCGCGGGTCTTGAGAATGCTGGGAAACGCGTCCAAACGGTGAATTTCTCCTGCGGATTGAATTAGGTAATAAATAACATAATGTTATAAATATGTAAACAGGACAGATAGCCATAATAAATATTCGTTTTATCCGTACGGTGAAATACGGTTTCCATTCGGGAATACGAAAAGGCCTATGAGGATTTTTCTCTTTTCGCTCGCGGGCATACCCTTGCTGGTCGTATTCGGGATTCTTCTTTACGGTTTCCCGGCGCAGGCGGCCGGCATGTACACAAGAGAGGAAGGCTGGATACTTGCCGGCGGAGCGGCGCTGTATCTTGCTGCGCATTTTTTCATACGGAAACCCGAAAGGATGTACCTCTGGAGCCACGAGTTCTCCCACCTTCTCGCGGCGAAACTTTTTTTCCGAAAGGTCCATTCGTTTCACATCACGTCCCGCGACGGCGGAAAAGTCGTGATCGATCGGACGAACTTTGCGATCGATCTTGCGCCTTATGTTTTTCCCCTGTACAGCATCGCAGCCGCGTGCGCCGCGTTGATCCTCCGTTCCGCTTCGCCGTGGGTGCCTGACGTTTACCTTGCGACGGCCTCCTTCCTTTTTTCGATGCACCTGGTTTTTTCCGTGGAAGGGTTTTTCAGGGGACAGCCGGATGTGAAACGAAGCGGCCGCCTGTTCTCGGGGGCCGTGGTATTTCTGTTCCTGTTGTTGTGGATTCCCTGCCTTCTTGCGCCCGGTACCGCCGCGGGCTGGAAGGGAGCCGCTTCGGTCTACAGGAAATGGATGTACGCATCGGGTAACGACGCGCGGAAGCTACTTCTTTACGCCCGTTCCCTTTTTTAATCCGCCGACGATCCTTTCGAATTCGGAGGAAAGCCCTCGTACGCCTTCCGCCACGAACGTCGCTCGCACCGTGCCCGCCGCGTCCACCAGCACGGCCGTGGGCGTCTTTTCTATTCCGTACGGATCCGATGCGATGAACAGATCGCCGCGTATATCGTCGTAAAGAACCGGGTAGGATACGCCCGATTCACGGACGAACGACTGAACGGCATTGGAAAAACGTTTTCCATCGAGGTTCACGCTGACGATCCGGACGGAAGACCCGTATCGGCGGGCGATATCGTTCAGGGAAGGAGTCAATTCCCGGCAGAGCGGGCAGAACGCGGACCAGAAGACGACCAGCGAGGGTTTCCCGCCTTCGGGACGGTATGCGACGCGTTTTCCCTTGAGATCGGAAAGGGTGAAAGCGGGGGCTTTTTCTCCCGAACGGATGAGAGGCCTCAAGGAGGCCGGTTCGCCCGCACGGCTTGCGCCCGCCGATGCGACGGCAACCAGAAACACGGCGGCGAGAAACGGGGCGGATATCCGCGCCGGAAAAGGCGCCACGCCTATTTTCCCAAACGGATGGCCGTGATCACGTCGGCTATCTTTTCCTGCGACGCCCAGTAATAGTTCGGTTCCGCGAACCTCACGACCCCTTTTTTGTCCAGGATGATGCTGGTCGGAAGCGCGTTAATGCAGAACGCGTTCCACGCTTCGAGGTTGCGGTCGACGAGGACCGGGAAATCGATCTTCCACTCCTTCAGCGTTTTGCGGATCCGCTCGATGTGGGCCTGTGAGATGTTCTGGCTTTCCTGGTTGATCGCGACGACGACGATATCCGGGCTCGTCTTGTAGACCCCCTGGAGGAACGTGAGCTCCTCTTCGCATCGGGGGCACCACGAAGCCCAGAAGGCGAGAAGCACTATCTTTCCGCGCAACGAGGAAAGCGAAAGCGTCCCCCCTTCGAGTTTCGGCAGGCTGATGTCGGGAACGTTCTTTCCCACCTCCACGCAGAGGGCCTGTGCGGGCACGGCGAAAAAGGCAAGAACGAGGGTGCAGGCGAGAGACGCCGCGATTCGTTTCATGATCGTTCGGTTTCCTTTCCTGGCGATGGATGGCATCTGAAGCAGATGCTACGGAAATCAGGCGCGGGAAGATAGTCGTTTTTCGCAAGCGCTTCCGCCGGGATGTAGCGATGGTCGTGGACGGTGGTTTCCCCGTTCACGGTTCGCGCCGGGGGATGGCAGGACAGGCAAGCGGCGCCGCCCATGGCTTTCGACGAATGTTCCCGGGGAAGCGGAACGATCGTGCCGTCGTGGCAGGAGAGGCAGAATTCCTGCGCGGTCATCGTCTTCGTTCCGTTTCCGGACGCCTCCGTTCTCCCGACCCGGAAATTCCGGCAGAGGTCGCAGGTTTCACCTTCCATGAGAAGCATCCGTGACCGCCAGAAGAGATACTGCGAGTGGCGGTCCGTGTAACTTCCGTCTCCCTTGAACGACCTGTCGTCCTGGCCGGGCCTGGGGGTCAATCCCTGGAAGTACTGCCGCAGATCCGCTCCCGGGACGAACCCGACGGGATAGCTGAATTCCCCCGTCATGTCGTGTCCGGCCGTGTGGCAGGATTCGCATATCATGGCGCGGCGCGCCTCGGGGATCTTGCCGGGATGAACGATGTCCCCGGAATTTCCCGTTGCGGCGTGGCGTTTACCCGGACCGTGGCACGCCTCGCAGGATATCCCTTTCTCCGCGAACGTGCCGAGATTGGGATCGAAACCGGTGGTATGGCATCCTGCGCACGACTTCAACCAGTTCATCTCACGCCAGTATTTCAGATTCCACTGTTTCGAGCGCACAAGCCAGATCGGGGTGCGCACCACAAGATCGTTCCCCTTGCGGCTGATGAACCGCTGCACGTTCCGGCTTCCCAGCACGTAGGCGATTTCGGACGAGAGAAGGGGCGGCGAATCGGAAAATTTCGCGAGCACCGCATCCGGAGACAGGCGGGGATTCCGCATCATCCGCGCGTGCGGCGTCTTTTCCCACATGCGGAACTGTCCGGGATGGCAACCGGCGCATGCCCTTGCGCCCGCATATTTCGCGGGGTCCACGCGAACGACGTCTATCCGCTCCTTCATGTTACGGATGCTGTGGCAGGATTCGCAGAGCTCGCCGGCGGACGTCGGCATCCTCAGGAAATACGTGCGGTACTTGCCTGGGAGATACGGGAATGCGACGTCCCTCAACTTCTCGAACAGCGTCCTTCCCGTGTATAGCGTGTCTCCGTGGGCGGGAGCGTGGGGAGCGTGGCACGTGATGCACGTCATGGCGCCGTCGATATCGAGCGGAAGCGCCTTGCCTCGCTCTCGCCCCGGAGCGATTTCGACCGGATGGTATGTATGCATCGGATGGCAGGAAACGCACAGGCTGTAGATGTCCTTCCGGAAATTCATCGTGGCATAAGGCCTGCCGGGTTCCGGGCGGGCTTCCATGTGGCAATCCGCGCAATGCGCGGGGTCCTTCATGAAAGCGTGCGGGTTCGCGGATGCGGCGCCGGTGCGCCACCACGAGAACGCGGCGTAAATGGCCGCATACGCCGCAAGGGCGGCAACAAGCGGCAGGGCTTTCTTGATCACGCGGTTCCCTTGTCGAAGGCAAGTGAAGCTTCCCTGAGACGTAAGATCGTTTCCGCGGTTTTGTCGAGAACCGACCTTTCCTCCGGAGGAAGCGGGATCAGGAGGAACTTGGATCGAAGATCGTGCGCAAGGGAATCCGCCGAATCGGCAAGCTCCTGAACGGCGGCGATGCGGTCCCGGTTCGCCTGAAGCGCAGCCCGGTAAGATTCCCCCATTGCATAAAGCAGATCCCCGCGGCGAAAATGGAAATCGGCGGCGAAATTCCCCGACTCGAGGCGGGCGAACAGGATGTTGAACTTGTATATCGGTCCGCCGAGGCGGTGCGATTCCCTGAGCGCGAGATACAGGATTGCTGCGATCGTCAGGAAGAAGGAGATCCCGCCGCTGATCAGCACCGCGGGTAAAAGGATCTGCCAGGTGTTGCGGATCCGCAGATGGACGCTGTAAAAATTGCGGGCGATTTCCTCGTCAGCAAGGTAATAAAGGAGGACGCAAAGGAGCAGGGTCCCCGCGGCGCAGATGGAGCCGGCCTTCAACAGGAACGGTCCCTGAGTTCGAATATCGATCAGGTATTTTCTGCGGTTCGCGCTGCCCATCGACGCCTCCGGGAACGGACGATCGGATATTTGCAGGATTTTTTCCTGCCTTCTTAAACTTTTCGGCCGTTTTGGCGTAAAATTTACCAGAATGTAATGGAGAATCGCCAAACGTGAAGAACCCGGTCTGGAAAAAACTTTCGGCGCCCGGTCGAAAAAGCGACCTTCTCCTGGCGGTCGTCCTGATACTGATATTCATCTCGTTCGTATTTTCCGACCGTTCTTCGACTGAAACCGTAAAGCACATCATGACCGCATTCGGCTTCATCCTCATGTACCTGCGGTATCTGAAACCCGCCGATTATTCCGTCGATCTCCTTTCGGATGCATTGAAGGAGCACGGGGAGGAAATTCCATGCCGGAACGATCCTATGGGGCTCGCCGATTCGGTAAAGGACAAGATCGAGCAATTATCGGCTGAAGTCGCCCTTCTAAAGCAGGAACGCCAGCAGATGAAGGACCAGCGTCTTATCGAGCTGGCGAAGATGCACCAGGATCTGCTCACGCACCACCGGTGCACGAAGAAGATGCTCGGCTCTTTCCGGATGGAAGAGGTATTCGACGCACTGCAGAAAGGAATACGTGAAGGGCTCGGATTCCAGGGAGCGACGCTCGGGGTGGTAGACAGGGACGGATACCTTGCGTTTCACGAGGAATTCGATATCGCCACCGGTCCGTCGGTGGTCAAGGTTCCCGTATGGAGCGAGGAATCCCTGCTCGCGGGCGCTGTCTGGTCGGGGAACTCCATTCTTTCCGGGTCGCTCGCGGATAATCCGCATTGCCGCGAGGACGGGATCGTCGTCGGCGAGGGGGCGTTTTTCATTCTTCCCGTTTCCAGGAAGACCGGCGCGAGATGCTCGGAGGTGAAAAACTGCGGAAACGTCGATTGCACGGCGTACCTTTCCAGGAGCGGACGGTGCTGGGTGGAGCACTCCGCGGATTGCGTTTCCAACGCCTCCATCCCCGTTCCGGAACGGCGAAAAGCCTGCGCACTGTGCGAAATGTTTTCGCAGACGGCGGTGCTGGCGGTGCGCACGCGGGAGGAGTCGAGGAAGGTGTCGAGGGAAACGGTCGTCCCGATCGTCACACTCGCCAACGAGGCCTCCATGGCGCTCGAAGTGGTGGAGCTGCACGAAAACATGCGAAAGATGTCCATAACGGACGGATTGACCGGCCTCTACAATCACCGAGAGTTCTACCAGCAGCTTCGCCGGGAACTGGAGAGAGCGCGCCGGTACCGGCATTCCGTTTCCCTGCTGATTATCGACGTCGACGACTTCAAGAGGTTCAACGACAGCTTCGGCCATCTCGCTGGGGACCTTGCCCTTCGGAAGATATCCGACCTGCTCAGGAATTGCGCGCGGGCCACGGACATCGTCGCCCGTTACGGAGGGGAAGAATTCGCGGTCATCCTTCCGGAGTCGACATCCGCCGGGGCGCTCATGCTGGCGGAGCGCATCAAGACGGAAGTGGCCAGGCATGATTTCCTTCCCCAGGTGCCGGGAGAGGTGCATCTCACGGTAAGCATCGGAATATACACTGCGGAAGAGGGAGCGGCCACGGAAGACCAGCTCGTCCGGTACGCCGACGAGGCCGCCTACAGCGCGAAGAGCGCCGGGAAAAACCGCGTGGTCGTCAAGGCCCATGTTTGACAGGGAGGAACTGGAGCGGCTGGAATCGGAGCGTCTCGCGACGTATGCCGTGAAAAGCGGCCTGTCGCGAGGCAGGAAGCATGCGGAGCAGGAAGATCCGTTCAGGTCCGTCTTCCAGAGGGATCGCGACCGGGTTATCCATTCCGCGGCCTTCCGCCGTCTCGAATACAAGACACAGGTATTCGTTAACCACGAAGGCGACCACTACCGCACGCGCCTGACGCACACGATCGAAGTTTCGCAGATCGCCCGCTCCGTTTCACGCGCGCTTCGTCTCAACGAGGACCTGACGGAAGCGATCGTGCTGGCGCACGACCTTGGGCATACCCCTTTCGGGCACGCCGGAGAGCGTGTCATGGACGCCCTGATGGAAGGGGAGGGCGGATTCGAACACAACCTGCAGAGCCTGCGTGTCGTCGACGTTCTGGAAAAGAGGTATCCGCATTTCGACGGCCTGAACCTGACGTACGAGGTTCGCGAAGGCATCTGCAAGCACAGTTCGGAATACGACAATCCGCCTCCGGTCCCGGGTTTCGAATCGCCGGGGTTTCCATGCCTCGAAGCCCAGGTCGCCGATATCTCCGACGAGATCGCATATTGCAACCACGACGTGGAAGACGGGTTGCGGTCGGGGATGTTGACGCCTGCCTCCCTGGAATCGGTGGAGTTGTGGCGGGAAGCGGTTGCGGCCGTCAGGGAACATGAAGCGATGGATGAAGAAATATTGTGGTCCCGCTCGATATCGCAAATGATATCCATGCTCACACAAAACCTGATCAGAACGAGTTTCGGTCTACTGGAGAAGAACGGCATCAGGACGCCCGACGACGGCCGAAATTGCAGGAGCCGCTGCCTCGCATTCGACGCTCGATTCTCGGCCAGGAAAGCCGAGTTGAAGGGCTTTCTCCTCAAGGAGATGTACGGAAATTACCGCGTGATCAGGATGGAGCAGAAGGCGCGCCGCGTCATCGGAGACCTGTTCCGCTCCTATTGCGAGCGGCCCGAGCAGTTGCCGCCGCACATATATTCACGCGTGAAATCGGACGGGGTGCGAAGGGTGGCGTGCGATTACATCGCGGGGATGACCGACCGCTACGCCATGGAAGAATACCGGAAACTCTTCGATCCTCTCGTGAGGGTTTGAGCAGGCAATGAATGAAATAAACGACCGCAACGGCCGTTTCAAGAAGGCCGTAGAGAGAAATTTCGACGAAAGCGCGGGGATTTACGATTCCTTCGAGGAAAGGCACAACCTCTTCGAAAGCCTTTCGCGCCGTCTCTGTGAACTGATCGAGCCCGACGTTCCCGAACGGATCCTTGACGTCGGATGCGGAACCGGCATCTCCACGATTGCGCTTTACAAGTCTTTTCCGCGGCCGCCCGTCGTTTATGCCATCGATATATCGGAGCCCATGCTTCTGAGGGCCCGGGAGCGTTGCAAGGGGCTCCCGGGAATATATTTCGTGCGCGGCGATGCTGAACGTCTTTCGAATTACTTCCACGAGAATTTCGACGCCGTTTTTTACACCGCTTCGATATTTTTGCTTCCGAAGTACGCCGATTCGATAAGACAGGCTTGCAGCCTTATCGTGCCGGGAGGTGTAATAGCGATCAGTTTCTATGCTGGATTGTTCGACGAACGCCAGGAGGAAACCGTATCACGCGTTTTCCCGGATATGAAATACCAGTACGGCGCGGTTTCCTTTCCGGATCTCCTGGATTGCCTTTCATCGCAGCCGGATTTCAGGACCACGGAAGTCGATTACCACTTCGAAGTCGGCCGGGAATTCCTTTTCGATTTCCTGAGCATCCCGGCCCAATCCGCCGGCCTTTTTCCGAAGATTCCATACCTGCAAAGAATACCGATGGTGCGCGATTTCTGCGACCGCCTTGCGGAGCAGGTGAGTCCGCTTTTCATGGGATGGAAGTTCGTGATATCCCGGAAGCGGTAGAATTTTTTCGACTCTCCCCAATTTGACATAATATACATTACCAGACATTGTGTTTGCGCCGGCTACGGCGCACCTTGCGCCCACGATGTCGGGGCTCGACTTGGCATCAACCGGGGTCCCGGCGTCTGGAATTGCGCTGGAATATCGATTCATGCGCGGCCGCAATTTCTTGACACGTTCTAAAGGTTATGCGAATGTTGCCCGATACGTACAAAGAAACATATTCGACTACATTCAACGGGAGGTATTTTTGAAACGGTCGCCACGGATGTTCCTGTCGCTCGCAATCACTCTCCTGATCGCGGCGCCGCTTGCCGCCGTAGCGGAAGAAATTCCTCGTTATGCCTACGACAAGCATTCTTTTGAATTGGGAGCCGAAATTTCTCACAGGAACTACCGTGAGCCCGGTGTGATGCGCGACAAGGGATGGATGTACGGTTTTAACGGCTCATATGCATACCACGACAGGAAGATGCTGAAATTCGAGGGAATCGCCAATTTCGGCGAAGTAGATTACAGCGGATCGTATTCCGACGGAACACCCGTGAACCTGTACGGCATCCCCGACTACATGCTGGAGGCCAGGGGATTGATCGGATACGATTTTCCGGTCTGGAAAACCACCGTTCTCACGTATTTCGCCGGAATCGGGTATCGATACCTGAACGACGACAGCCATGCTTTTGTCGGCGGTTATAAAAGGGAAGCAAACTATTTCTACAGCCCCGTAGGCTTTACGCTGATGACCAACCTGGGAAACGACTGGTCTGTCGGGGAGACGGCCGAATTGGATATTTTCTGGCGGGGGGAGCAGAAAAGCTACCTTAGCAACGCCTCACCCGATCTACCGGACGTTTCAAATTCACAGCATGACGGGTACGGAATGAGAGGCAGC
This sequence comes from Deltaproteobacteria bacterium, assembly GCA_016218975.1. Taxonomy (NCBI): domain Bacteria; kingdom Pseudomonadati; phylum Myxococcota; class Myxococcia; species Deltaproteobacteria bacterium. The sequence goes on along the minus strand of JACRCO010000037.1, from coordinate 85,296 downwards.
GTTTCGGTCGAGAAGAAACTATCGAGGATCTCCCTGAAAGGCACCGCATTCATCAGATATTGGCATATCAAGGATTCGGACAATGAAATCCGGGAAATCAGCGGGGTGACCTACAGATTGTGGGAACCTAAAAACACTTCCACGGAAGTAGGTTTTGTTCTGGGGTTCAAGTATTAGTTAAACTTCCCACATCCTCTCTTCGAAATCCTCGCCGGGGAGCTCGGCCGTGAAGGTGCCGTACATAGGCCAACGCTCCCCTATCAATCCCAGCCCTGAAAGCGTAATGAAGAATTCGATCTTTTCGTCTCCGTCCGAGCGAAGCAGGAGGAACGGTATTCCCAGCTCGAGGACCTTCTGGAAAGCTGCGGTGATGGTTTCCGGCCGGAGTCCGGTAACCTTTTCCTTTTCCGCCGGGACTTCCTCGATCGTTCCGGCAGACAGGCCAAGCGTAAAATCGGACGGTCCGACGACCAGCGATATTTTCCTGTCTTTCTTCGGGAACAGGAATTCGACCTCGATCGGCGACTCGGATTCGAGCGCGGAAGGGATGAAATCGGCCCGGAAATAAAGGCTGGTCTTGTCGAAACCGTAATACAGGCAGGCGAGGATCCCGTGGCCGGCCCTGTGCATGGCGCCGAAGCCCGGATTGGGAACGTAACGCGTGGCCCCGCTCCACTCGAAGTAGGAGTCGATGATTCCGTTGATCCGCGGTTGCAGGTAAGTCATTGGGCTTTGCAGGTAGCTGGTTTTCGCCGGAAGCCTCTCCGCGTGGATGATGGGAATGTCGAGCGCGTCGGGAGAGGTCTCCCCCATCTCGCGGTATGCCGCTTTCAGATGGTTCCGGAAGAGCCGGTCGAATTCGGGTCCGTGCGGAGTGAAGTGCTCGTCTCCGTACCACCAGCACCAATCCGACCCTTCCGCTACGAAAAGGTGCTCCCGCGCTTTCGCCAACTGCGGCGTAAGTTCACGGCCGGAGCGCCGGTACGGCTCCTGCCGGATTTCCCACAACGCCCTTGCGCGCGCCAGCAATTCCCAGGCTTTCCGGTCTTCCTCGTGGCCGATCCATATATTGAACGTCCCGTCGATCCAGGATCCCGTCGGAATGTGGTGAAGATCGTCTATGTTATCGGTTCCTTGCATCGCTTCATTAAAGGTGATGCATTTGACCTCCGGAGCCATCTTCCCGAGCCGGTCCATGAGAGTCCGCAGGAAAAGGCGCCCCGAGTCGTAATAATATTCCCAGGCATTTTCGCCGTCCAGGATCACCGGGATCGTGTATGCATCCCTTCTTTTATCCGATGGGAGGGTTGCGAGTTTGCGGCAGATCGACTGGATCTTCCGAACGAAATCTCCCACCGCTTCGTAAGACCCCCAGCGCGAATACTCGAATCCGATAAGATCGGAAAGCCGGTGGTCGCGGAAGAAAAGCTGCAGGGGGCCGGCGGGCGTGTTCGCACGGTACGGACGGTACAGCCATTCGGGTTCCGCAGGTATGCCTTCATGGTCCCTGTGTATGGCTTTCTTCAAGGATTTCGCGAGGAGCCCCTCGTCGGTGGCGGCCCATCGGAAACCCGCGCGGGCGGCGAGCTCCAGCGCGGCCGGACTTATAGACCCTTCCGAAGGCCACAACCCTGCCGGGTACCCTCCGAACATCGACCGGAATGCTTCACGTCCTTCTTTCAACTGTCCCAAGGCATCTTCGGGATAGGCGAACGGCAATTTGGGAAGCGGAGCGTCAGGCCTTGCATCCCTCGCGGAATTCGTATCGATGACAAGCGGCAGGATCGGATGGTACATCGGCGTGGAGGACAGTTCTCCTCCGCTTTCTTCCGCGAGTTTGCGGTACTCGGGGATCACCGTGGACATGACCTCGATCTGCTTGTCGAGGACATACTCCTTTTCCCGCTCGGTGTATCCCCTTCCTTTCGCCCACAGCCTGGTGAGCTCCGCGTCCTCTTCCCGCAACATCGGATGGAACCACGTCAGGTTGAACAGCGTCATGAGATCGGTATATTCGGACGCCCCGAATCCTCCCGGCGCGCCCGGCTTCCTGACGGCCCGGCGCGCGTCTTCCTGGCGCTGGTACAGGTCGGCGTAACGGGGCTGCGGGAGGATCATCGTGGGAGGGAAGGCCGAAAAGAAATTTTTCAGCAGGAATTCCTCTTCCTCCCGGGAAAGGTCCAGTGCGTTCTTTCGCGATACGGAAAGGAAGATGTCCTCCGCCCCGTTCTCCACGTAATCGCGCAACTGCACGAGCAGGGACGGGACGAGGTTCATCGTGTGGTGGATGTCGGGGGATTGCCGGAAGATCCTGGGGAGCGCCACGTAGTCCTTTATCGCGTGGAGGCGGACCCATGGAAGGATATAGGTCCCGGTTTCCGGGTCCTTGTAATACGGCTGGTGCATGTGCCAGAGAAAGCAGACGTAGACTTTCATCCGGCGCCCGCTCCCCCCGGCCTATTCCGCCCGGGCAAGCTTGAGTTCGACGAACTCCTTGATCTGCGGATCGGCTGCTTCCGAAAGGATCTGGCGGTACAACGCGACCGCCTCCTGCTTTTTGCCGGCAAGCTCCGTCGACCGCGCCTGGCCGATCTGCGCCTGCGTCTTCAGCGCTCCCCCGGCCATCCCCGCGGCGTCCCGGTAGGCGGCCGCGGCTGCGGCATAATCTCCCTTGGCCTCCAGGGCATGCGCCAGCCCGGTTCCAAGGAGATACGGCATGATTTCCTTCGCCTTGCCCGTCCGGATCGCCGCGCGGTAATGCGCCTCGCTCAGGCTGTAATCGCCCCGCAGGAAAGCGATGCTTCCGAGGTAATACCGCGCATAGACGGCCGCAGCGGTCCCGGGATGCGAGTTGACGTGCGCGGTCAGGAACTGCTCCAGCCGCATCAATTTCTCCGCGTCTACAGCCTGGGGAGCCTGCAGGAATTCACGTGCGCGGTTGAGGTGCGGCCAAAGGGCGCGGGTAGCCTTGTTCTCCTCCCAGCGATAATACGCCTGGGCGCCGAAGACCCCCCCGACCGCGAGTAGAATGCCGAGTACGCCCGCCAGCACTTTCGTGCGGTTTTCCCTCGTCCATTCGACCGCGCGGCTGAACGCCGACAGGAATTCGTCGGGACTTTTAAGGTCCTTGCGGGTGTACTTTATTTTCTCCGCCATCCGATGTCCCCTTTATCTTTTTCCTTCCAGGAGTTCCAGCGCGTTTTTCTGCATTCGCCCGGCATCCGCCGCTGTGAGACCCGCGCCCCTGACGATCCTCAAGGCCGTTTCCCACGGGGTGAAGTCGCCCGGGGAATGCGAATCGGTATTGTACACCATGCGGGCTCCGTGTTTCGCCGCCAATCGTGCGACGTGTCCGTTCGTCAACGAGTGCCCGCGGCGTGCGGTGATCTCGAGCAGGACGCCGTTTTTCCCGGCCAGCACGACCTCTTTCTCCGTTATCAGCCCGGGATGGGCCAGGATGTCGGCTCCCGCCCGTATCGCGGCCAGGTTGGTCCCTTTCGGGACCGGCTCCACGATCGTTTCACCGTGCACGATCACGACCTTTGCGCCTTTCCGCCGAGCCAGTCCGACGAGAGGCGCGATCAGCCGGGGGGGCACGTGGGTTATCTCCACTCCGGGATATACCTTGGCGCCCACCTTCCCCTGGAGTTCGGCGCATACGAGCAGCATGCCGTTCAGCACATGTTCCATGTTGGATGGGTCCGCGTGGTCCGTGATGGCAAGATGGGTGTAACCCGCATGCAACGCCCTGGATACCACTTCGGACGGAATTAGCTCCCCGTCGCTGAAGGTGGAATGCATGTGAAGGTCTATCATTTCATCTCTCCCTGAAGTGGTGGCGGACGACGGACGCGGTCGCGCGCCGGATTTCTTCGGAGGACAGCCGCTCCATCTCCTGCACCTTGAGGATCCCCCCCCGTTTTTCGACGTGGTTCCGGAACAGGCTGATCGTGTTCCTTCCCAGCCCGATCCCGGCGCCTGTGCGCTCGATCGCCGCCAGCATGCAGCCCGCCCCGGAATCCCCCGCGTATTCGGAAACCGCCATCAACTCATCGAGCGAATCGGCCGCTTCCTCCCTGAAAAAGCCGACCACTCCGATGGGACGGGCGGCGACCGCATGCCAGACCGGCGAAGCGTACCGCATGCAGGGAAACGCGTAGAGCAGCAACGCGGTCTCCTCGCCGTCCCGTATCCGTCCGAATGCGCCGAGGGGGAAATCCCCGTCACGCCGCAGCGCGAAATAGGAGATTTCCGGCTCGAATTCGCGAAACGCGGCGAGCGCCTTGACACACGCTTCCAGATACGGAGGATCGGGAAAGAAATAGACGATGCGTTCGATCGATCCGTCGCCGTATTCGGATCGTTCCTCCCTGCGGGCGCGCAGGCGCGCAAGGTCTTCGAGGGAGACCAGCTCCCGCTCGGCCGGCATGGCCGGAAAAAGTACGCGGCGCATCCTCGCGAAAAGGTCCTCCTCCTCGAATGGCCTGCGAAGGAATCCGTCGAGTTCCGGCCGGAATCCGGCGATGCCCTCGTTCCGGTCGCCGAGATAAAAGACCGGGATGCCGTCCGTGTTCGGGTTGGCCCGGAGGATCCGGACAAGCCGGTCGGGCGGCAGGACACCCAGGGAAAGGTCGAGGATCAACATGTCGGGAAGGTTTTGAAGCACGACGGAAAGGGCCATGCCGCCGTCCTGCGCTTCGATGATTTCCAATCCTTTGCCTCGCAGGAAAACGGATAGAGACCGCCTCGAATCGCCGGAGGGATCGGCGACGAGGATTTTTTTCGCCGCAGCGGAAGCGCTCATCGCGGCGGCTCCCTAATGGGTTCCCAGGGACGGGTAGGTTTCCTGCAGCTTCTCCGTCATGGCATCCACCAGCCACTCATCCGCGGAATGAAATCCGCGCACTTCTTCACCTTGTACCGCAGCGAAAATTCCGTATGCCCCGTTTTCTCTCCGGTACAGGAGAAATTCATTTTCCTCGAGCGCTTCGTCGTCGATGTAAAAATGAGTCATGTTCCCGTCATCCGGAGGTGTTTCGCAGGACCTCCCCACGATCCGGATCGCGCATCGTTCCGGTCCGCCGGGATTGAAGGAGAGGCAGATCTGCTTGAAGATTTCAGGCCGTGGACCGGCGGCGATCACGATAGCCCTGGAGTCCCCTATGGCGCAAACATCCTGGGCGATGGCCTCCACCAGGCGAAGGTAGGCTCTCCTGTGCAGCGAAAATCGCCCGCTTCTCCCCTGTGCCGGGGACACATCCGCTCCGCTCGCAAGGAGGCGGCAGGCTTCCCAAAACGTTTTCCCTTCGAGACGAAGCCTGTGAAGCGGGCTTTCCCGCCTGCGCAGGAGCTTGTTTTCGGCCGATCTATACAGGTCCGCGAAGCTTTCCCCTTCCAAGGGCCAGGTGGCCGGAGCAAATACGGGATCGAGATCCAGCTTCCTGCCCGGAAACCGGAAGATCTCCATTTCCCGGACCGTCTTTCTCAATCGCCTGATCGCGAGCACCGAGCCGAAGCGGTCCGTCTCCGGCAGCACGACGCAGAAGCGGTCGTGTGCGAATCGGGCGATGAAGTCGGAACCTCGAAACGTTTTCCGGAGTTCCTCCACCATGCAAGCCAGCGTTTCCGGGGCCCGGTGGTCCCGCACGGTTTCCGGCGGGAATCCGCCTCCGTCGATCGCGAGGAACACGAGCGAGAGAGGACGGCGGAAGCGGACCGCCTTTCCCCGCTCCCTTTCGAAGGCTTCCGCAAGGTACGCCGCGGAATAGGCTCGGGATTCGGGATCCCGCACTGCCTGTATCCGTACCTCAGTCATTCCGGGGCGGCTACATCTTGTACTTGCTGAAGTCTTCCGGGTCCATCTTTTCGAGAAGCTCCGTCCACTTGTCCTTGTCGGCGCTCGAAACGGAGGCGTCGATTCGCACCGCTTTATCGATGACCGTATCGTGGACGAGGATAGGACATCCGAGGCGCAACGCTATCGCGATCGCGTCGCTGGGACGGGAGTCCACCACCATGGGCTTCCCCCCGGCGTCGAGGTGAAGCTCCGCGTAGTAGGTGTTGTCCTTGATGTCGGTCACCTCCACTTTCACGAGACGGATTTCAAGCGTGTCCAGCACGTTTTTGAAGAGGTCGTGGGTCATGGGCCTTGGAAGCCTCACCTTTTCCAGCCCGACGGCGATCGCATTCGCTTCCAGGATGCCGATCCAGATGGGGAGTATGTGATTGTTTTCCGCATCCCGCAATATTACGATCGGCGACTGCGTGGCGGGATCGACCGTTATTCCGACGACCTGCATTTCCTTGGCCATGTCAGGCTCCTTCCACTCCCGAAAGGGAATGGGCTCCGGCTGTCCGGATCCGTACGCGCCGGATCGGTCCCGGCCGGGATTCCATTGGTGAAAAGTTGACCATCTTGTAGCATTCCGTTCGACCGCAGAGCATCGTTTCATCCTTCAGGCTCGGACCCTCGACAAGGACATCCATCTCCCTGCCTACGCATTCCGACAGCTGTTCGCATGTGTGCCGTGACTGGAGCTGTTGCAGCCTGCGGAGCCGGTTCCCCGCCGTTTCCGCCGGAACTGCGCCCGGCATCGAGGCCGCCCGGGTCCCGGCCCGCGGGGAGAACCGGAAAGAGAATGCGGAGTCGAACCGGACTTCTTCCATCAGATCGATAGTGTCCTCGAAATCCTTTTCCGTTTCGCCCGGGAAACCGACAATGAAATCGGAAGAGAATGCGAGTCCGGGCCTTGCCCTGCGCAGCGCATCGATCTTTTTCAGATACCCGTTCCGTGTGTATCCTCTCCCCATGTCCGCGAGGATCCGGTCGGAGCCCGATTGCACCGGCAGATGCAGGTGCGGGCAGACCGCCTCGATTTCCGAAAAAAGGGCGATCGTATCCGCGCCGAGATCGCGCGGATGCGAAGTGATGAAACGGATTCTCTCGATTCCGGGCACTTCGGACATCCGGCGCACCAGTTCGGAGAAACCGATCTCCCCTTCTCTTTTACCGTACGAGTTCACATTCTGCCCCAGCAGCACGACTTCCGCCACGCCGCGATCGGCGAGTTTCCGGACATCTTCCAGAACCCCGGACGCCGGCCGGCTGATCTCCTTCCCTCTCACATATGGGACGATGCAATAGGCGCAATAGTTCTCGCATCCCTGCATTATGGTCACCATGGCGCTGGACGCCCCTTCGGGAAGGTACGGCAGGACATCCCAATGGGCAGTGTTTTCCGTGAAATCGGTTTCCATGGAAGGGATCGCATTTTCCGCCTTCCGTACAAGTTCCGGAAGCCGTGAGATGTTGTGTGTCCCGAAGACGATGTCCACGTAGGGAGCCCTCACCGTGAGCGCCGCTCCCTCCTGCTGCGCCAGGCACCCTCCCACCGCGACGATCCTGCCGTGCCGCGCCCTTTTCCACCTTCGCAATCTGCCGAGCGCGCTGTAGATCTTCTGGTCGGCTTTTTCCCGTATGCTGCAAGTGTTCAGCAGGACGAGATCGGCCTCCGCGACGGAGGAGGCGGTGGTGTAATCCACCTTTTCCAGCAGCGATAGCATTCGCGCGGAGTCGACCTCGTTCATCTGGCAGCCGAACGTTTCTATGTACACCCGTCTCGACATAATTTTTTGATTATAGCACCAGGGGATGACGCGACAAACGGGGGGGGGTGGATCAAACGGCAGCGGACATCTTTTCGCCCCGGATGATGATCCGGGAGGGGTCGATCTCTTCGCGCAGCAGGCGAAGCTCGTCTTCGGTAGGCGGACCGATCTCCGCAATGTTTTCGGCGAGCCTGGGCCGGAACGCCATGTCCTTGATCACTTCGGCGGGAGACAATCCCCGCAGGACGGACAAAAGCGTCATCTCCTTGGTCCGTTCGTCGAAACCAAAAAGCGCTTTCGACGTGACGACCCGGTAAGGTCCGGTATCTTTCGGCAACCCGGCCTTCTCTCGCGCGCCGGGGCCGGTCAGGTATCCCGGGGAGGTCGCGAACTCCACCTTGGGGACGAACCGGCGGCCTTCGTGCTTGATGATGATCACCGTTCTCCAGCAATGGGATGCGACCTGGTTGCCGCCGCCGCTGCCGGCGAACCTGCGCTCCGGCTTTTCGAAAGTGCCGCCCAGATACGTGGAATTGATGTTCCCGTAAGGATCGACCTGCAACGCTCCGAGCATCCCGTAGTCCATGTATCCGGACGCCGAATAGGAAAAGGCCCAGTTCATGTTGAGCCATTGGAGCGATCGGAAGGTGTTCTGCGGTCCGCCCATCGTCCCGCGTACGAAAGGGAGGACCGATTGCGGGCCGACGGCGCCGAACTCGAAGAGCTGCACGACATTCGGCACGTAGAGCTTCTGCGCCAGGATCGCCACGATCTGCGGGATGCCCCAGCCGACGAAGAACGTCTTGCCGTCTTCGAGCAGCCGGGCGCCCTGCGCGATCATGAACTCCGTATCCGTGAACTCTACCGTGCGCGACAAATCGTAACCTCCGTTTCAACAAGGTTCAGGAAGGCGTGCGTAGCCTTCCGGTTTCGTTTCATCTGTATCCTTCTATAATCGTTGCCCGTCGGCGGAGTTCTCTCATACGTGCGAACCCGACGCGCTTGTCGAGGAAATCCTCGTGGTCCGCGACGCCGTAGATGTTTTCGTCGAGGTATTTCCTCATCTGTTCGTCGTTCCTGATCGCGTTCAGCCTGTCCACGTGTTCGAGGTCGATCTCGTACCTTGCCGGCATCGCGCCGGGGTAGGCTCCGAACGGGGCGTGGACCACGGCGTCGACCAGGAAATACGGGATCGTCGTGCGCATCGGGTCCTTGCGGAATTCATCCGGCTCGATGATCTCCTCCGCCGAGACGATCACCCTGTGCGAAGCCATCGCCGCTTCCAGTGCGAAGAGGTTCGTGCCGAAGATGCGTGCGTTGCCGTAAATGTCCGCCTGGTGGACATGTATGAACGCCACGTCCGGGTTCAGCGCGGGAACGAGGCAAACCGGCAGCCCGGTGTACGGATCTTCGATCGTCTTCGCGGCGGAGACCTTCATGTTGTCCGACCCCAACAGGTCTCTCGTCGGCAGGAAAGGCACCCCCCGGGCGCCGGCTAATATCCGCAGCGCCAGCCCGCCGTTGGTCCATTCGTATACCTTCACGCGGCCGTCGCACACGGCTTGTCCGATGTAATTGCCGTAGCCGAGGAAACCGACGTCGATCCTCGTGGCGCACCCTGCGCCCGCAAGCAGCGCGGATTCGTGCAGGGTGAACTCGGCGCCGATCCACAGGTCCTGCTTTTTCTGCCTGATGACCTCCCGAATGAGGGACTGCGGGCCGCGTGTCAGGCTGGAAAAGTCGTATACGATATAGTCCCCGTCGGAGACGAACTTCGACACCGCGTCCCTGGAGGCGCATGTCTTGTCCGCCGGCTTGCGGCTTTTCCGGTCCCGCACGAACGCGCGGAAATCGTCCGGGTGCTCGAAACGATACTCTACGTTTCCTTCCTTCCGTATACTGCTCACGTTTTTTTCCCCTTGGAGGCGTTCCGCCGCGTTTTTTCGAGGAGGTGGAAGGCGAAACTGTGGTCGATCATCTTTTCCACTATGGAATAAGGGTCTTTCTTCTTCGCAGCGATTTCTCCGAGGAGCGGATCGAGCAGGTTGGATCGCGCCAGGTCGTCGACGGCCTTTTCGACCAGCTTTTTCTTGAGGATTTCAAGCAATTCGACGCGTGCTTTTCCCGCCATGTAGCGCCCCAGGTTTTCTTCCTGGAAGACGTACTGCCTGTGCCGGCCGATTTCCTCCATCAGTTCGGGAAGCCCCGTTCCGGCGGGAGCGACCGTCTGAAGAACCGGCGGGACCCACTTCCCTTCGTTATATTCGTTCATGGACACCATCGTTTCCAGTTCGCGCCTCGTTTTATCCGCGCCCTCGCGGTCCGACTTGTTCACGACGAATATGTCGGCGATTTCGAGGATCCCCGCCTTGATCGCCTGGATGTCGTCGCCCAAGCCCGGAACGACTACGACCAGGTTGGTGTGCGCAACCTTCACGATCTCCACTTCGTCCTGACCCACCCCGACGGTTTCGATCAGGATAACGTCCTTCCCCATTGCATCCATGACGTTGACGATGTCGATCGTTGACTTGGACAGCCCTCCGAGGTGTCCCCGTGTGGCGAGGCTGCGGATGAACACATCTTCGTCGAGAGCATGCTTCTGCATACGGATGCGGTCGCCCAGGATCGCCCCGCCCGTAAAGGGGCTTGTCGGGTCGATGCAGACGATCCCCACCGTCTTCCCCTGTTTGCGCAGGAGTTCCGCGAGGCCGTCAACGAGCGTCGATTTTCCTGAGCCGGGCGCCCCGGTGATGCCGAGGATGAACGCCTTCCCCGTGTGCTTGTACAGTTGCTTCAGCGCCCGGTGCGCCGCCGGAATCTCGTCGTCCAGGTCGCGCATTAGCCGCGCCGCGGCCCGGACGTCTCCGGCAAGGATGTCCTTGATGGAGAATGCCATAAGGTTACATGCCTCTGATCAGGCGCCGGGCGATGATAAGCCGCTGGACCTCTGACGTCCCCTCGCCGATTTCGCAGAGCTTCGCGTCGCGCATGAAACGCTCCACGGGATATTCGCGGATGTAGCCGTATCCGCCAAGCATCTGGACCGCCTTTATCGTAGCGCGCATCGCTGCCTCCGAGGCGAACAGCTTGGCGATGGCGGCTTCCTGGACGTACGGCTTGCCCGCGTCCTTCAGATATGCGGCGCGGAAGGTCAACAGCTCGGATGCCTCCAGCTCCGTCGCCATGTCCGCGGCCATCCATTGAATCGCCTGGAACTCGGAGATCGGACGGTCGAACTGTTTCCTTTCCTTTACGTACGCGACCGCCTCCGCCAACGCGCCGAGGCCGATCCCCGCGGAAAGGGCGGCGATGGAGATCCTTCCCCCGGCAAGGTTCCGCATCGTGTCGCGGAATCCGGAGTTCACCTCTCCTATCACATTCCCCGGACGCACCTCCAGGTCCTCGAACACCAGTTCCGCCGTGTCGGAAGCGCGCATCCCGAGCTTGTTCAGTTTCTTTCCGACGACAAGACCCTTTGCGCCGCCCTCCACCATAAAGGCGGTCACGCCGTCCCGACCTTTCGACTTGTCCGTCACGGCCAGGATGACGTAAACCGACCCTACGCTTCCCTGCGTGATGAACATCTTGCTCCCGTTGATTACCCAGCGGTCTCCCTTCCACTCCGCCTTTGTCCGCATGTTCAACGAATCGGAGCCCGATCCGGGTTCCGTGAGCGCCCAGGCGCCGAGCGCCTTGCCGGATGCGAGCAGCGGGAGATATTTCCTCCGCATCGACTCCGAGCCGAAAGCGAGGATGTGCGCGGTGCAGAGGGAGTTGTGGGAAGCCACGGTGAGCGCCAGCGAGCCGTCCCCCTTCGCCAGTTCCTCGACGATGATGGCATATCCGACGGTGTCCATCCCCGATCCGCCGTATTCCTCGGGGACCATCGCCCCCATGAGCCCGAGGTCGCCGAGGGTGCGTACGGCTCCGTGGGGGAACTTCCCTTCTTCGTCCCACTTTCCTGCGAATGGACGCACTTCCTTCTCGACGAAGGAGCGGACCATGTCCCTCAAGGTTACGTGCTCCTGCGACAGCTCGAAGTCCATTACGGCCTACGCCACCGGGACGAAATAGACGTCCGTCGGTTTCAACTGCGAGTTCCGGCGGAATTTCGCACGTATCTTCATCCCGATCCTGATGTCTTCAGGTCCATCGACGCCGATGAGCCGTGCGAGGAGAAGCGTGTCCACGCCGTCGAACTCCACGAGCACCAGGTGGAACGGGGTTTCCTTCAGGAATTCCTCGCTGCCGAAGTAGCACGTCGTGAACGTGTGGACGCGGCCTTCCTGTGGAATTTCCACCCAGTTCGTTTCCTCGCCGCAGTGAGTGCAGTGCATCCTTGGCGTAGCGTACGTGTAGTCGCATTTCGGGCAGCGGGTACCCAGGATCTTCCTGTTCGCAAGGCCCGCGAAGAACGGGGAATCCTGCCCGTAGGAGTGGAGGTATTCGACGTAGTACGGGTGCTTGATGACTATGGGAGACATGTCTTTCAGCGCGTCCAGGTCCTTCGGGAAGGGGACGTTGAACACCGTTGTCCCGGTCATCACCTCTTCGAGTTTGGCCGCCGGATTGTAGCGCGGAGCCTTTTTCGCCTTGTTGAAGATCTTCGCCATGATTACCACCCCCGTTCCATGATCGACACGGTGACATAGGTGCCCGTGCCGGCGTGGCTGTGGATGAGTCCCCGGTTCGCTTTCTTCAACTGGAGGTCCGGGAATCCGTAATGCTTTTTTATGGTCCCCTGGATCTGCCAGAACGCGAAGACGGCCTGCATGAGTCCCGTCGCGCCGACCGGGTGGCCGCAGGCGATCAGGCCGCCCGAGGGATTGACGGGGATAGTCCCTTTTTTCTTCAGCTTCAGCCCGTAGTCGATCTGGGGCATGAAGGGATGTCCCTCCTCGACGAACTTCCCGCCCTCTCCGTATTTGCAGAGGGCCAGGTCCTCGTAGGTCTGGATCTCCGAGGAAGTATAGGCGTCATGCAGCTCGACGAAGTCGATCTCCTTTTTCGGGTCCGTGATGCCCGCCATCCGGTAGGCCTGTAGCCCTGCGGACCTTCCTGCCCGGAAGGAGTGTACCCCCGGATACTTCAGGTTCTTGTAGTCGCTCTTCTTTTCGTTCGGCGCAAGGATGACATCCCCGTGGGGGCGGTCCGCCATCCGCATCATGTCAGTCCCGGTCCCCACGCCGGTGATCTTCACAGGCCGGTCCGTGAGCTTGCGGGCCATCTCCTCGCTCGCCAGGATGCAGACCGCCGCTCCGTCCGACATGACACAGATGTCGAGCAGCGTCAGCGGATAGGCCACCATCGTCGAATTGCGGACGTCCTGGATCGTCAGTTTCTTCCGTTTCTGCGCGTACGGGTTGGCGTAGGCGTTCATGTGGTTCTTCACCGACACCATCGCGAGCTGCTCGACGGTGGTGCCGAACTCGTGCATGTGGCGGTTCACCATCATGGCGTAGTAGCCGGAGTAGAAGCCGCCTACGGGGTAATCGAAATTCACGTCGGACGCGAGCGCGATGAACTCGTTCCCCTTCCACGTCTGGACGTGGGACATCGTCTCGAAGCCGAACGCTACGCAGACGTCCATCCTTCCGGAAGCGACCGCCTCCCACGCGCCCTGGAAGCAGAGCCCCCCGGTGGCGCCGCCGCCTTCGATCCGCTTGTTCGGCTTGGGGCAAAGGCCAAGGTAGTCCGTGGCCATGATCCCCGCCATTAGCTGCCGGGTGAAGTGGTCAGAGAAATAGGAACCGACCGATCCGTCGATCATCGACGGCTTCAGCCGGGGAACGTCACCCATCGTGTAATCGAACGCTTCCTTCACCATCTTCTGGAACGTCGCGTCGGGCCGGGCCTTCTCGAACTTGCTGACGCCCCCCGAAACCATGTAGACAGGTCTCACGTCTTCTCCTCCCGCACGGTAATTTTCCGTTTCGTTGTTTTCCCGATCCCCTTCTACTTCCTCGGCCGGACCCTCTCGCGCACGTACGTGACGATTTCCTGGAGGGGCGTTCCGGGTGTGAACACGCGGTCGACTCCCTTCTTGCGCAGCTTCGGAATGTCCTCGTCCGGGATGATGCCGCCTCCGAAGACCACCACGTCGTTCATCTTCTTCTCCTTGAGCATGGAGACGATCCTCGGCAGAAGGTAGTTGTGCGCCCCCGAAAGTATGGAGAGCCCGATTCCGTCCACGTCCTCCTGGGCTGCGGCGTTCACGATCATCTCGGGCGTCTGGTGAAGCCCCGTGTAGATGATCTCGAAACCGGCGTCCCGCAGCGCGCGCGCGATGATCTTGGCGCCCCGGTCGTGCCCGTCCAGCCCGGGCTTCCCGATCAGTATCCGCACCTTTCGGTCGGGCTTGCCGTTCTTCCCCGCAACCTGCCTTTTCGCCGCACTTGCCATTTCGTTCCCCCTGGTACCGGCTTAAAACATCGCCGGGTCGGTATAGGTTCCCAAAGTCTCCCTCAGGGCGTCGCAGACCTCGCCCAGGGTCGCATATTCGCGGAATGCGTCGAGCAGCACGGGCATGAGGTTAGCTCCCGACAGCGATGCGTCCTTCAACGCCTCGATGCGCGCCTTGACAAGCTTCGTGTTCCTCTTACGACGGACTTCCCGCGTCCGCTCGACCTGCTTCTTTTCCACGTTCTCGTCTATCTTCAGGATCGGTATAGGAAGATCTTCATCCATCTTGTAGCAGTTGACGCCGACGATCTTCTTTTCAGCCGCATCCACCAGCCTCTGGTAGTGGAATGCCGCGTCGGCGATCTCGCGCTGGGGATATCCGCGCTTTATAGCGGCGACCATCCCCCCCATGTCGTCGATTTTCCGTATGTACTCCATCGCTTTCGCTTCCATGTCTTCCGTCATTTTCTCGACGAAGAACGACCCTCCCAGCGGGTCGATCGTGTTTGCGGCCCCGGATTCCTCAGCTATGATCTGCTGTGTGCGCAACGCCACCGTGGCCGCCTGCTCTGTCGGAAGCGCCAGCGTCTCGTCCATGGAATTCGTGTGCAGGGATTGCGTTCCACCGAGCACGGCGGAAAGCGCCTGGAGAGCGACACGGGCCACGTTGTTCAGCGGCTGCTGCGCAGTCAATGTGCAGCCGGCCGTCTGTGTATGAAACCTGAGTTTCCAGGAGTTTTCGTCCTTCGCCTTGAACCTTTCCTTCATGATCCTGGCCCACATCCGGCGGGCCGCCCTGAACTTGGCGACTTCCTCGAAAAAATCCATGTGAGCGTTGAAGAAATATGAAAGGCGCGGGGCGAACTTGTCCACTGGGATCCCCGCCTCCACCCCGGCCTTCACATAGGCGATCCCGTCGGCGAGAGTGAACGCGAGCTCCTGGACGGCGGTCGATCCTGCCTCCCTTATGTGGTATCCGCTGATGCTGATCGTGTTCCACTTCGGAACGTAATCGGAGCAGTAACCCAAAATGTCCGTGATGATCCTCATCGAAGGCTCGGGCGGAAAGATCCAGGCGTGCTGCGCGATGTATTCCTTCAGGATGTCGTTCTGTATCGTGCCGCCGAGTTTATCGAAGGAGACGCCCTGTTTCTCGGCTACCCCCAGGTACATGGCGAACACCATCGCGGCAGGGCCGTTGATGGTCATCGAAGTCGTCACCTTGTCGAGCGGGATTCCGTCGAAAAGGATTTCCATGTCCTTCAGCGAGTCGATCGCCACGCCGCACTTCCCCACTTCTCCCCTGGCTCGCTGGGAATCGGAGTCGTAGCCCATAAGTGTCGGGAAATGGAATGCGGTCGACAGGCCCGTCTGGCCCTGCTCGAGCAGGTATTTGAAGCGGCGGTTCGTGTCCTCGGCGGTTCCGTATCCCGCGAACTGCCTCATCGTCCACAATCTTCCGCGGTACATCGACGGCTGGACGCCGCGGGTGTACGGGTAGTCTCCCGGAAAAGACAGCTCCTTTCCGTAATCGAACCCCCCCAGGATGTCCGGGGTATACAATGCCGCGATCTCTTCGTCCGAGACCGTGGAGAACCGTGATGACCTTTCGGGGGAACGGCGGAGGACTTTCGCGAGGCTGCCCTCCTCCCAACGTTTCCTGTCTGCTGCAATCCTGCTGCCTTTCTTCCTGTCGTACACTGCTGCCCCTCCCCTAATCTACCGTTCGACGCCCACGCGGGCGTCGACGCCCTTGTCATAGTAGTGTTTGACTTCACGCATCTCCGTAACCAGGTCGGCGGCCTCGATCACGGCCTCCGGCGCCCCTCTCCCGGTCAGGATCAGTTCCATGCCTTCCGGCTTGCCTTTCATCGCCGCAAGGACTTCCTCAACCGGGATCAGGCCGAAATCCATCGCGCAATTGATCTCGTCGAGAACCACGATGTCCCATTTCCCGTCGCGGATGAGCCGCTTCGCAAGGTCCCATCCCTCCATCGCAAGCCGGATGTCCTCGGGGTCCGGGTTATTCCTGTTCACGAACGTGTCCCTTCCGGCCTGGTGGATCTCGACGTACGGATCCAGCATCCGTACCCCCTTGAGTTCGCCGTAATCGATCCATCCCTTCATGAATTGGATGATAACGGTCCGGAGGCCGTGCCCCGACGCGCGGACCGCCAACCCCAACGCGGCCGTGGTCTTCCCCTTCCCCTTGCCCGTGTAGACCTGTATGTATCCCCGGCCCATGTTTCCTTGCATCAAGGCATCTACCTCGTCAGCAACCGGGAAATCACGAGACGCTGCACCTCGGACGTCCCTTCGTAGATGGTCGTCACCCGGACATCGCGCAGGTGCCGTTCCACGGGATACTCCCTGATGTATCCGTATCCCCCCAGGATCTGCACGGCCTTGTGGCACACCCGGTTCGCCGCTTCGGTCGCGAACACCTTCGCCATGGAGGCCTCGCGGGTGTAGGGCTTCCCGCCGTCCTTCAGGCATGCCGCCCGGTAAACGAGAAGTTGCGCCGCATCCAGTTCCGTAGCCGCATCGGCAAGCATCCACTGGATCGCCTGGAATTCCGCGATAGCCTGCCCGAACTGCTTCCTGTCCCTGGCGTAGGAAACGGCAGTATCGAGGGCTGCCCTCCCGATCCCGATTGCCTGGGAGGCTATGCCGATCCGTCCGCCGTCCAGCGCGGACAACGCGATCTTGAATCCTTCCCCCGGTCTCCCCAGCAGGTTTCGCGTCGGTACGCGGCACTCGTCGAACGAAAGGGAAACCGTGGCGGACCCCTTCAGCCCCATCTTGTGCTCCGCCTTGCCGATGGAGAACCCGGGGGTCCCCGGCTCCACGAGAAATGCGCTGATTTTCCGCGGTTCCCTCTGCGTCACCGCCATCACGATAGTGACTCCGGCGGAAGGCCCGTTGGTGATGAAACACTTGCTCCCCGTGAGGACGTACCCGTCCCCGTCTTCCGCCGCGAACGTCTTCATGCCGCCCGCGTCCGAGCCTGCAGACGGTTCCGTCAGGGCGAACGCGCCTGACCCGATCGCGCCCGACGCGAGCCCCGGCAGGTATTTTTTGCGCTGCTCATCGGTACCGAAGCGGAAGATCGTCTCCCCCACCATGTTGGTCACCGCCATGCCTACGGCGGTGGAAGCGCATGCGGATGCCACTTCCCTCAATGCGATGTTGTACGAAACGGCGCCGGCTTCCGAACCGCCGAAGGAAGCCGGGTACAACATCCCCAGGAGGCCGAGTTCGGCCAGAAGACGCATGTTCTCCTCGGGGTACCGGCCCTTCTCATCGATCTCCGCCGCCTTCGGCGCGAAAGACTTCCGTGCGAGGGACCGTACCATGTCCTCGATTTGCAGCTGCTCTTCCGTCAGTTCGAAACGCACGCTTTAATCAGCCCTTCAGGACCGCGGAGGCGATGACCAGCCTCTGGATCTCGGAGGTCCCTTCGTAGATTTCCGTGATTTTGGCATCCCGGAAATGCCGCTCCGCCGGGTATTCCTTTATATAACCGTACCCGCCGTGGATCTGGATACCCTTCACCCCGGCGCGCATGGCGGTTTCCGAGGCGTACAGCTTCGCCATTGCGGATTCCTTGGAGTGCCTTGCCTTTCTGTCCTTCAGCCACGCTGCGCGGTAGATCAAAAGCCTCGCAGCGTCTATTTCGGTCGCCATGTCGGCCAACATCCACTGGATCGCCTGGAACTCCGCGATCGCCTGGCCGAATTGTTTCCGCTCCCTGGAATATGCCAGCGCGTCCTCGAGCGAGGCCCGCGCGATACCGACCGCCTGCGCAGCGATGCCGATCCGGCCGCCGTCCAGCGTGTGCATCGCGACCTTGAATCCGTCCCCCTCGTTCACCAACCGGTTTTCCGCCGGGATCTTTACATCCTCCAGGATTATGGAAGCGGTTGGGGAAGCCTTTATCCCCATTTTATGTTCGGGTTTACCGACCGATACCCCATCGGACTTCATGTCGAGGATGAAGGCTGTGATCCCCTTTTGCTTCTTCTCCCTGTCCGTCATCGTGAACAGGATGCAATAGTCGGCCACCGGGGCGTTGGTGATGAAATTCTTCGTCCCGTTTATCAGGTAGTATCCGTCTTTATTCACAGCCGTGGTCTTCTGGGAGCCCGCGTCGGAGCCCGCGCCCGGCTCGGTCAATCCGAAGCAGCCCAGCTTTTTGCCGGAAGCGAGCGGGACGAGATATCTCTTCTTCTGCTCCTCCGTTCCGAACTTGAGCAACGGGTCGCAGACAAGCGAATTGTTTACCGACATGATGACCGCCGTGGAGGCGCAGGCGCGGGCGATCTCCTCCATGGCTATCGCGTAGCAGATGTTGTCCATCCCGGCGCCGCCGTACTCCTCCGGCACCGCGACTCCCATGAGGCCGAGATCCGACATCTGCTTCACCAACTCCTCCGGGTAGCGCCCGGACTCGTCCAGATCCGCGGCAGCCGGGAGAACCTCCTTCTGCGCGAAATTCCGCGCCATCTCCTGGATCATCCGCTGTTCTTCGGTAAGATCGAAAACCATCGCTCTCGTCCCCCGTGAAGTGTGTTCTTCCGTCGTTATCCTATTTTCCCGTGAATACGGGCTTCCTTTTTTCAAGAAACGCCGCCATGCCTTCGGCCCGATCGGCGGTGGAAAAACCGACCGCGAACGCGTTCGCTTCCAGCGCGCAGGCATTCGACAGGTCGAGGTCCAGCCCCCGGTTCATCGCCATCTTCGCCGTCCGAACCGCCACCGGACCCTTTGCCAGGATTTTCATCGCCATCTCGCGCGCGGCGTTCGACAGGTCGGCCAGCGGGACTACCTTGTTCACGAGTCCGATTTCGTACGCCCGCTGCGCGGTGATCATTTCGCCCGTGAGGACGAGTTCCTTGGCGATGTTGCGTCCCACGAGCCGCGGCAACCGCTGGGTCCCGCCGTATCCCGGTATGATGCCGAGGTTCACTTCCGGCTGCCCGAGTTTCGCGGTGTCGGCGGCGATGAGGATGTCGCATGCCATCGCCAGTTCGCACCCCCCGCCCAGGGCGAACCCGTTGATCGCCCCGATCACAGGTTGCGGAAGCCGCTCGATCCGCTCGAGGACTCCTTGCCCGAACAGCGCGAAATCAAGCGCCTGGACGGCATTGAAGTTCTTCATTTCGGATATGTCGGCGCCCGCAACGAAAGCCTTTTCCCCGGCGCCGGTAAGGATCACGACCCCCGCATCCTCCCTGGTTCCCAGCTCTTCGAATGCGGAGGAGAGCTCCCGGATCGTGGCGGGATTCAGGGCATTGAGGGATTTTGGGCGGTTGATCGTGACCGTCGCGATCTTTTCGGAAACCGAGACGATAAGGTTCGCGTATTCCATCGCCCGCTCCTTACGCTTTCCGGTAGTCGTAGAAGCCGCGGCCCGACTTCTTCCCGAGGTAGCCGGCCTCGACGTATTTCCTCAACAGCGGGCAGGGGCGGTATTTCGGATCCCCGAGCCCTTCCTGGAGGACCTTGAGGATTTCGAGGCACGTATCAAGCCCGATCAGGTCCGCAAGCGCCAGCGGCCCCATCGGGTGGTTGGCGCCCATACGCATGATGGCGTCGATGTCTTCGGCTTTTCCCACGCCTTCCATCAACGCGTAGGCCGCCTCGTTGATCATGGGCATAAGAACGCGGTTGGCGATGAACCCCGGCGCGTCGTTCGCGGGGACCGGCTCCTTTCCGAGACGGCGGGAGAGATCCATCGTGGCGTCGAATGTTTCCTGCGAAGTCTGGAGCCCCCGGATTACCTCTACAAGCTTCATCAGGGGGACGGGATTCATGAAGTGCATCCCGATGATCTTTTCCGGACGTCTGGTCACTGCGGCGATCCCGGTGATGGAAATGGAAGAAGTGTTCGTGGCCAGGATCTTTCCTGCAGGGACGATGCCGTCCAGTTTCCGGAACAGCTCGTGCTTGAGCTCCAGCCGTTCCGTCGCCGCTTCGATGGCGAAATCGCAGAGGGAGAAATCGGAGAGGTTGGTCGTCGTGACGAGGTTCCCGAGCATCTTCTCCTTGTCCGCCGCCTGGATCTTCTCCTTTCGGACCAGTATATCCAGTCCTTTCTCTATGCCCGCGCGCCCCTTGGCCAGGTACGCCTCGGATATGTCGTTCAGCAGCACCTTGAAGCCGCCCATGATCGAAACCTGAGCGATGCCGCCGCCCATCTGGCCGGCGCCGATCACCCCGATAGTCCGGATCTCCATGGATTCCCCCCTTGTGGATTCAGATGCGCTCGACCAGCATCGCCACCGCCTCGCCCCCGCCGATGCAGAGGGTTGCGATGCCGTATTTTTCGTTCCTGTCCTCCATCGCGTACAGGAGCGTCGTGAGAATGCGCGCTCCCGAAGCGCCGATAGGATGGCCGATCGCCACAGCACCGCCGTTGACGTTGACCCTCGACGGGTCGAGGGAAAGCCCTCGAATCGCCGCCACCGCGACGCCGGCGAAAGCCTCGTTGATCTCGTACAGCCCCACCTTCTCCTTGTCCACGCCGGTTTTTTCCAGCAGCTTCCGGATGGCGTCGATCGGCGCAACGGTGAACCACATCGGATCGAGCGATGCCGTGGAGTAGCCCGCAATTTTCGCGAGAGGCTTGATCCCGCGATTTTTCGCGTTCTCCGACGACATCAGCACCACCGCAGCACCGCCGTCGTTTATGGTCGAGGCGTTCCCCGCGGTCACGGTCCCGTCCTTCTGGAACGCGGGCTTGAGACCCTGGAGCTTGGCCACGTTTCCTCGCCCGGGCTCCTCGTCCACCCGGAACGCCACGGGGTCCCCTTTCTTCTGCGGGATCTGAACGCTTACGATCTCTTTCTCGAATTTCCCGTCCTTGATCGCAGCTAGCGCCCGGCCGTAAGAGGAGGCGGCGAATGCGTCCTGGTCTTCCCGCGTGATCCGGTGCTCCTTCGAAAGCAGCTCCGCGCAGATTCCCATGTGGACGTTGTTGAATGCGTCCTGAAGCCCGTCGATGATCATGTGGTCGAAGATCGTCTCGTTCCCGAGCCGGTAACCGCCTCGCGCCTTTTTAAGCAGGTAAGGCGCCTGGCTCATGGATTCCATCCCGCCTGCCACGACGATCTCGAACTCACCGGTGGCGACAGACTGCGCGCCGAGCATGACGGCCTTCAGGCCCGACCCGCACATCTTGTTCACGGTCAGCGCCCCCGCGGACACGGGAATCCCCGCGAAGATGCCCGCCTGCCGGGCCGGCGCCTGGCCGATTCCGGCCGGGAGCACGTTCCCCATGATGACCTGCTCGACCTCTTCCTTCTTGATCCCCCCGCGGGAGACGGCTTCCGCGATGGCGACCGCGCCGAGCTTCGGCGCCGGGATATCGGCAAGGGTCCCCATGAAACTTCCGACCGCCGTCCTGGCTGCCCCGGTGATGACGACTTCCTTCATGGCCATTCTCCTATTCCGCTAACGCGAATTGCGTTACGTTTCCTGCGGCAACTTTCCGCGGAGCCTCACCTGGTACTCCCGGATTTCCTTTTTGAGCATCGCGAGCTGCCGGATCCGATCGTCGATCTGGTCGGCGCGCTCGTCGAGAATAACGATGAGTTTCGGGATTATTTCCCGGTTGTTGCGCTGCTGCCGGTAGGTCTTCTCCAGGTCGACCATTTCTGCAAGCGACAGCCCAAGCACCTTGAGCCGGTTGATGAACTTGAGGCGGCGGACGTCGTCGTCCGTGTAGACGCGCTTTCCGTTTTCGATCCTTCGGATGCTGTGGAGAAGCCCGATTTCCTCGTAGTACCGGATTGTCCTCTGGGTGAGGTTCACCATGCGGCTAAGCTCGCCTATCGGGTATGTGCGAGTGTTCTCCGGGGACCCCATAATTCCACCTTACGTTAACTGGCAGAGAATGTACATAACCTTCCGCAAACTGTCAACCCGTATTTTATTCAGGGATGTTTCATTTCAAATTCGGCGACAATTTTTTTAAGTAGCCGCCATTCCGGCAGGTCACGCGCCCACGATGCCGCAAGCTATGGCGTTAATACGGAAAGGAAATTCCTGTTAATTTTGTCACTTTCCCTGGTACAGGACCGCCAGGATCAGCGCCTCCTTCTCTTCCGCGGAATGGACGTGGTGCGGGATCGTGGAGTTGTAATAGATGCAGTCCCCTTCGCCCAACAGGTCGGAATACTTGTCGAGAAATACCTCTACCCTGCCGGACAATACGTAAATGAACTCTTCCCCCTCGTGCGAGTTGCGCACGACATTCCGGTCGATGAGCGGCTTAAGGCGTACGAGAAACGGCTCCATCTTTCGTCCCGCCTTTCCCGCGCCCAACGCCTCGTAGGTGTAGGCCGACTGTCCGCCATCCTTCAATCCCACACGGGAAATGGTCGTCCGGTCTTGCTTCCGAACGATCGAGAATTCCCTCTCCTCCTTGCCGATGAATGAGGAAACGTAGGTGTCGAGCGCATTGGCGATTTTTACAAGTGTTCCAAGAGGCGGGGACGTCATCCGGTTCTCGATCTGCGACAGGAGAGCCGCCGAGAACCCGGTCTTCTCGGCTAGTTGCTGGAGAGTCACGCCCCTGGATTCCCGGAATTTCCTGATGTGGTCCCCGACCTGGACTTCCGGGTCTCCGGCGGCCGGCCCCCAGTCCCCCGACTCTTCGGCTATCTTTGAAAGCAGGTCGTCCAGCGATTCGTCACGCGTGATTTCTGGCAAAGGATTCCCCCTCCTTCAGGGCGTTCACGTTCAGCGGGATGAACTTTTCGTATTTCTTCGATATTACCTTGGGAAGGCAGTCGAAAAGGGACTGGAGCCGGACGACGCCCGTCCGCGTAACGTAGGCGCCGAGCGCCACCATCGAAGCAAGCTGCTGGCTTCCGACGGCCTCCCGGGCGATGTCGTTCGCGGGAATGGAAAGAAGCCGGATATCCGCCCGTCCGGCTTTCGCGGGATCGACGAGGGAACTGTTGATGACGAGGTCCCCGCCTTTCCGGATCGATGGGAGGTACTTCTCGAGAGACGGACCGTTCATGATGACGCAGGCCCTCGGTTCTCCCACCACGGGCGACCCGATTTCCTCGTCGGAGATGACGACGGTGCAATTCGCGGTCCCTCCGCGCATCTCTACTCCGTATGCGGGGAAATAGGTTACGTGCCTTCCCTCCCCCATCGCGGCGATCGAAAGGAGGTTCCCGATCATAAGTATCCCCTGGCCGCCGAAACCGGCCATGATGACGTCCGTGTTCACAGGAAGTCCGCCTGTTTGCGTTCCTTGTAAACGCCCAGCGGGAAATATTCCGACATCTCCCCGAGAACGCGCTTTTGAGCATCAAGGGGTTTCATCCCCCAGTTGGTCGGACATGTCGAAAGAAATTCCACGATGGAAAATCCCATTTCCTTCATTTGCATTTCGAACGCTTTCTTCACCGCTTCCTTCGCTTTCCGTATCTGTCCCGGGGTGCTGGTCGCCACGCGCGCCGAGTATGCCGTGCCTTCCAGCGTCGCCAGCAGTTCCGCCATCTTGATGGGATACCCGTCCTTGCGGAAGTCGCGGCCGTACGGGGAGGTGGAAGTCTTCTGCCCCAGCATCGTCGTAGGGGCCATCTGTCCGCCTGTCATGCCGTACGTCGTGTTGTTGACGAAAAGAACGGTGATGTTCTCCCCGCGGTTCGCCGCGTGGATCACCTCGGATGTGCCGATTGCCGCCAGGTCTCCGTCTCCCTGATATGTGAATACGAACTTGTCGGGTTGCGCGCGCTTGACTCCTGTGGCCACGGCGGGGGCGCGCCCGTGCGGGGCTTCCGCCACGTCCACGTCGATGTAATCGTACAGGAAGACCGCGCAGCCCACGCAGGCGACCCCGACCGTCTTCTCCCGAAGACCGAAGTGGTCGATCGTCTCCGCAAGGATCCTGTGTGCGATCCCGTGATGGCATCCGGGGCAGAAATGAGACTTCACGTCCACGAGGGACTTCGGGCGCCCGAATACCTTCTTTTCCATCCGCTCTTCCCTCGTATCCGTCATTCGCCCCTCCCGGAAAGCTTGCGAAGCTCCCGGTGGATCTCCTCCGGGGTGGGCATCGCGCATGGTTTCCCCAGGAACCGGATCTTGTCGTGGCACGTCGTGCTCGCCTTGACGTCCTCAAGCATCTGGCCGGTGTTCATCTCGATCACCAGGACGATGTCCACCCGCCGCGCCACTTCGTCCAAATGCGACGAAGGGAACGGGAACAGGGTGATCGGCCTGAGCATGCCGGTTTTTATCCCTTCGCGTCTCGCCCACTGGATCGCCGTTTTGCTCACTCGCGCGGCAGTCCCGAAGGCGACGACGGCGATCTTCGCATCGTCAAGATGGTAATCCTCGTACCGGACTTCCTCCTCCTGCATCCGGCGGTATTTCGCGTGGAGCTTCCAGTTGTGGACCTCGATCGCGTTGTCCTTCAAGTAGAGGGATTTCACGTGCTGCCGCGGCCGGCCTTCGCATCCGGTCAGCGCCCACGGTTTCTCCGGGGAAACGGTGGACACATAGGTGGTTTGAAGGAACGGCTCCTTCATCTGCCCCACGATGGCATCTCCGAGGATCATGGCGGGATTCCGGTACTTGTCCGCGAGGTCGAACGCCAGCATCGCCAGCGAGTACATCTCCTGGACGGAATGCGGCGCGAGGACAGGCATCCGGTATCCGCCGTGCCCGCCGCACTTTACCGCCTGGAAGTAATCCCCCTGCGAAGGCGCGATCCCCCCCAGCCCGGGGCCGGACCGCGATATGTTGACGATGACGGCCGGCAGTTCGGATCCCGCCATGTAGGAGAGCCCTTCCTGCATCAGGGAGATCCCCGGTCCCGATGAGGAGGTCATGACGCGCTTTCCCGAGGCGGAAGTGCCCAGGATGAAGTTGATCGTCGCGATCTCGCTTTCCGCCTGGAGGAATGTTCCACCCATGGCCCGCAGGTGCGCGGACATGTATTCGGGGATATCGTTTTGCGGAGTGATGGGATAGCCGTAATAGAACCTGCACCCGGCCGCGATCGCGCCGACGCAGATCGCTTCATTCCCTTTCATGAAAACGCGCTGGTCCACGCGCGCCCCCACGCTCACCGCCATACCTCTATGCAAACGTCCGGGCAAAACTCCGCGCAGATGGCGCAGCCGGTGCAGTCCGCGGGACGTGCGAAAACCGCCGCGGCGAACCCCCCCGCGTTGATTCCGCTTCCCATCTCGATGCACTTTTTCGGACAGGCCGGCACGCAGAGTTCGCATGCCTTGCACCGCTCGAAATCGATTTCTATCCGCCCCTTCGGGGCGCTTTCCTTTTTCGCGGCCTGCTGCATACCGGTTGCCCGTCTCCTATTCGTACCTTGGCTTGAACTCGAAATAGTGCGTCGTGTCTATGGTGCGGATCGTGCGCGACTTCGACCGCATGACGACCGACTGTGTATGGGCCCCTCCGCTGAAAAACCGGACTCCCGTAAGAAAGTCCCCGAAGGTAACCCCGGTCGCGGCGAACATGACATCGCTCTTTGCCAGGTCATCCATCGAGTAGACCCGGTTCGGGTCGGTTACCCCCATCGCATTCGCCCTTTCGGCCTCTTCCTTGTTCCGGAATTTCAGGACCCCCTGGAAGTCCCCTCCCAGGCATTTCAGCGCGGCAGCGGCGAGCACCCCCTCCGGCGCCCCTCCGATGCCCATGAGCACGTTCACCCCGGAATCCTCCTTCGCGGTGGCGATCGCCCCGGCGACGTCCCCGTCTCCGATCATCTTTATACGCGCGCCCGCCTCCCTGCATTCGCGTATCAGGTCCTGGTGCCTTGGCCGGTCGAGGATAATGACGCAAAGGTCCTCCACGTAGACCTTGAGCGCCTTTGCGACGCTGCGCAGGTTTTCCGTCGGCGAGGCGGTGATGTCGATCGCCCCTTTCGCCTTCGGACCGACGGCCAGCTTCTGCATGTAGGTGTCGGGCGCGTGCAGAAACCCTCCTTCCTCCGCGATGGCGATGACGGCGAGCGCGTTGTTACCGCCGGTCGCGACGATGCTCGTCCCCTCAAGCGGATCCACCGCGATGTCGACCCGCGGCGTGTCGGCGGCGCCGACTTCCTCGCCGATGAAGAGCATGGGGGCCTCGTCGCGTTCGCCCTCGCCGATCACCACGCGCCCCTTGAACTGGACGTAATTCAAGGCCTTCCGCATCGCGTTCACGGCAGCCTGGTCCGCCGCGATGTTGTCCCCACGTCCCATCAGGCGCGCCGCCGCGAGGGCCGCCGCTTCAGTCACGCGAACCACTTCCAGCGCCAGGTTACGCTCCACGTCTACCCCCCTTTCACTCCCGTAATTATGTCGATGCGCACAAGCTCGAGGAAATCAGCCGGCATGCGAACCACTTTCCCGGAATCATCCGTAAAGGCATGGAGGGTTTCGCCTTCCGCTATACGCTTCCCGTCCGCGCGGTCTATTACGTATCCGAACTCGATGCTGGCTCCGCCCAGCTTTCTTACCTCCGCGTGGATCCTTAGCGAGTCGTCGTATCGCGCCGGCGTATGGTAGCGGACCCCCGCCTCCACGACCGGAAGGTGATACCCGCGTGAGGTCAGGTCCCGGTAAACCATCGCCTTCTTCCGCAGGAGCTCCACGCGCCCCATCTCGAACCACTTGAGATAGTTCGCGTAGTACACGATCCCCATGGCGTCGGTGTCCGCGAAGATCACCCGGACGTCCGCGACGTGCTCCACCGGGTACGCTCAGGCTCCTTGGCGCTTGCCGACGAGGTATCCCATCAGGCGCGTTCCGATTTCCACGAACTGCCCCGTGGAACGAGCGTCGGCTTCTGTGTATCGCTTCCCGGGATGCGTGGATAGCCCTTCAGGCGCCGGGTAAATGACGAAGGGCACCGGCTCCTGCGCGTGGGTGCGTATGGCGACGGGCGTCGGATGATCCGGAAGCAGCAATACGCTCAGGTCGCCTCCCTCCTTCGCCCGGCCGATGATTAGCGAAAGCATTTCCCGGTCGATCCGCTCGATCGCGCGCACCTTGTCGGGAACGCTGCCGTTGTGCCCCGCCTCGTCCGGAGCTTCCACGTGTATCAGGACGAAGTCCTTCGTCTCGAGAGCGCGGAGCGCGTGCTCGGCCTTCCCGCGGTAATTTGTATCGACGTAGCCGGTGGCGCCCGGCACCGGCACGATCTCGAGGCCGCAATAGATCCCTATTCCCTTGATGAGATCGACGGCCGCGACTACCGACCCGGACAATCCGTACCGCTCCTTGAAAGGCTCGATGCGGGGGGCCTTCCCCTGCCCCCATAGCCAGATGGAATTACCGGCGGCCTTCCCCTCCGCCTTGCGCTGCCGGTTGACGGGGTGGTCCTCGAACAGCTCGCGTGATGCGGCCATGAGGTCGAGGAGGAGGTCCGCGCCGTCTCCTCGAGGAAGATATTCCGTGATCTTCTTCCCGTGGATATCGTGGGGGGGGGTCGTCTCCACCGCGTCGTTCCCGCCGGGCCAGACCATGAGGTTCCGGTAACTGACGCCGGGATGGAAGCGAACGCCTTTCTCTCCGACTTTTTCCTGGAGGTCCTTCAGCAACTCCGCCGATTCGGCCGACGAGATGTGGCCGGCCGAGAAGTCCTCCATCTCCGAGTCGGCGCCGTCGTTTTTAAGCGTGACGACGTTGCACCGGACCGCCACGTCGTTCATGCCGAGCGAAATCCCCATCGAGGCGGCCTCCAGCGGAGACCTGCCGGTGTAAACTTCCCGCGGGTCGTACCCGATGATGCTCAGGTTCGACACGTCGCTGCCCGGATACATCTCCTTCGGCACTACCTGCACCATTCCAAGCGCCCCGTTGGATGCCATGAAATCCATGTTCGGCTTGTCGGCAGCCTCGAGCGGGGTACGGTTTCCGAGCGAAGCGATCGGCCAGTCGGCCATTCCGTCGCCGATCAGGATGAGATACTTCCGCGCCATTCCCTCTCCTTTAGAACCCGAGCACTTTTTTGACTTCGTTCAAAATGGGCGGGACGGTCACCGGCGAATCGGATTGCGCGATCGCGTTGTCCGGGTCTTTGAGCCCGTGACCGGTGAGAGTGCAGACCAGGCTGTCCCCGCTCCGGAAAAATCCTTCTTGCGCCAATTTTATCACACCGGCGATGGATGCCGCCGACGCGGGCTCGCAGAATACCCCCTCGGTCTCCGCTACGAGCTTGTATGCATCGAGGATCTCCGCATCGCTCACCATGCGGATCAACCCGCCGGACTCGTCTCTCGCCGCTTCCGCCTGCTTCCACGAGGCCGGGTTCCCGATCCGGATCGCCGTGGCGACGGTTTCCGGCTTCGCTACCGGGCGCCCCCGCACGATCGGCGCCGCCCCTTCCGCTTGCCATCCCAGCATGCGGGGGACCCGCCGGGATTTTCCCGCATCCCGGTACGCCTTGTATCCCGCCCAGTAGGCGGTGATGTTCCCCGCGTTGCCCACAGGAAGGACGTGATAGTCCGGCGCGTCCCCCAGCGCATCGCAGATTTCGAAGGCGGCGCTCTTCTGTCCTTCGATGCGATACGGGTTCAGCGAGTTGACCAGCGTCACCGGGTATTTCGCGGAGATCTCCTTCACGAGCGTCAGCGCGTCGTCGAAGTTTCCGAGGATCTGGATGACGCGGGCGCCGTGTATCATCGCCTGCGACAACTTCCCCAACGCGATCCGCCCTTCCGGGATCAGGACGAACGCCTTCAGATTCGCCCTTGCCGCATACGCCGCCGCGGAAGCCGAGGTGTTTCCGGTGGATGCGCAGATCACGGAATCGGACCCGTCGGCTTTCGCCTTCGACACAGCCATCGTCATTCCGCGGTCCTTGAAGGAGCCGGTGGGATTCAGCCCCTCGTACTTCAGGAAGATCTCCGTGCCGGGGGCTACCTTGCGCGCAAGGCCCGGCGCCGGCACGAGCGGAGTATTCCCTTCCAGTAAAGTCACCACGCAGTCGTCGGGGACCTTGGTGAAAAAGGCTGAAAAGTGCCGGATGATTCCTTCCCAGTGCATCGCTTCGCTGCCCTCGTCGTTGTGATTTACAGGTTGTTTTCGATCCGGATCATGCGGGTGCGGTCGAGGACGACGGGAAGCATGTCCGTTTCCGCGAGCGCCGCGCGCATGTCGCTTTCTTTAGCGTGGTGCGTCACGATGAAAATAGGCACTGCGCTCTCTTCCTTCCGTCCCTTCTGGATGACGGAGGAGATGCTGATGGAATGGTTTCCGAGCACGCCTGCGATTTTCGACAGGACGCCGGGCTTGTCCACGACCTTGAACCGCAGGTAGTATTCCGAGCGCACGCCGGAGAAGGGGGAAACCGCCGCCTTTTCGCCCGGGTCGTGCAGAAAGAAACCGCTCGGGGGGATCCTGCCCGTCCCGCCCCCGCGCAGATTGCGCGCGATTTCCACGATATCGCTCACCACCGCCGATGCGGTGGGATTCATGCCCGCACCTTGCCCATAGAACAGGGTGGGGCCCACGAAGTCTCCTTTCACGTATATCGCGTTGTTCGCGCCCGCGACCGTCGCCAGCAGGTGATCCGACGGGATCATCGTCGGGTGGACGCGGACCTCGACCCCGTCGCCCTTCTCCTTGGCGATCGCCAGCAACTTTATCGTGAAACCGAACTCCCGGGCGAAGGCGATGTCCACTGCCGAGACGTCGCGGATCCCCTCCACGAAGATCTCCTTCGGTGATACGTACATGCCGGTGGCCAGCCATACGAGGATCGCCAGTTTGTGCGCGGAATCGATGCCGTCCACGTCGAAGGAAGGGTCCGCTTCCGCCAGCCCGGTACGCTGCGCCTCCGCCAGCACATCGGCGAATTCCTTGCCTTCGTTCGACATCCGGCTGAGTATGTAATTGCAGGTTCCGTTTATGATCCCGAAGATCTCGCGGATCCGGTTGGCGGCTAGCCCTTCCCGCATGGCCCTGATGATGGGGATTCCGCCCCCCACGCTCGCCTCGAATCCGAGGTCCGCCCCGCCTGCGACGGCCGCACGGCAGATCTCCGGTCCGTGCTCGGCGAGCAGCGCCTTGTTCGCGGTGACTACGGGCTTTCCGAGCCGCAGCGCTTCGAGCACCAGGTCCTTCGCGGCGCCCGTGCCGCCGATCAACTCCACCACTATCCGGACTTCCGGATCCCGTATAAGCCGGAACCCGTCGTCGGTGAGGATGCCTTCCGGCAGCTTCAATCCCCGGTCGCGAACGGTATCGAGGTCGGCGATTCCACGGATCTTCAACGGGATCCCGACGCGCCTGCGCAGCAGTTCGGCGTTTTCGAGCAGAAGCTTCACCGCCCCCGTGCCGACGGTGCCGAATCCCACGATGCCGACGCCGATTTCCTTTAAGGCTTCGCTCATCTTGTCTTGACCTTCACGTGAACGGGCGATTGGAGCAAGGGTTTCACGCCACGGATCGCCTGCCTGATGCGGTGCTCGTTCTCCACGAGCGCGAACCGTACGAACCCTTCCCCGTGCTCGCCGAACCCTACTCCGGGGGACACGGCGACCTTCGCCTTCGTCAGGAGCAGCTTGGAAAATTCCAGCGAGCCGATAGAAGAGTATGCTTCCGGCACCGGCGCCCAGACGAACATCGTCCCCTGGGGCCTGGGGAATTCCCATCCGATGCGTGCGAAACCGTCCACAAGGCAGTCGCGCCGCTTCCGGTAAACTTCCACCGCCTCGTCGACTACCCGGTGGGGGCCGTTCAGCGCGACAGTCGCCGCGATCTGGATCGCCTGGAACATGCCGTAATCGAGGTAGCTCTTCAGCCTCGTGAGCGCATTTATCATCCGCTTGTTTCCGACCACGAACCCGACC
Source organism: Deltaproteobacteria bacterium (assembly GCA_016218975.1). NCBI lineage: Bacteria > Pseudomonadati > Myxococcota > Myxococcia > Deltaproteobacteria bacterium. The sequence continues at coordinate 54,455 of JACRCO010000037.1, read as the reverse complement.
CGCCATCCCGGCATGGAATATCCCTTGGACATCGAGTACAGCTCCACCGCCACGTCTTTGGCGCCGGGCACCTGGAGGATGGAGGGAGCCTTGTACCCGTCGAACACCAGGTCGGCGTATGCAAGATCGTGGATCACGAGGATGTCGTGCTCCTTCGCGTACGCCACGACGCGCTTGAAGAACGCAAGGTCGACCACCTCGGTAGTCGGATTATGAGGGAAGGAGATGATCATCACCTTGGGCTTTGGCCAGATGGTTTTCATGGCGCGCTGGACGCGGTCAAGGAAGTCGCCTTCGCCGCTTGTGAGAGAGATGGAACGGACATCCGCACCGGCGATTATCACCGAGTATGCGTGGATCGGATAAGTGGGGTTGGGCACCAGCGCGATGTCACCCGGCCCCATGATCGCCATGACGAGATGTGACAGCCCTTCCTTGGCTCCGATCGTCGCGATCGCCTCTGTGGTCGGGTCGAGCTCTACGTCGTACTTACGCTTGTACCAGTTGCAGATCGCCTGCCGCAGTTTCGGGATTCCGCGAGACAGGGAGTACCGGTGGTTGCGGGGATTTCTCGCGGCCTCGATCAGCTTGTCGACGATGGCCTTCGGGGTCGGCAGGTCGGGATTTCCCATCCCGAGGTCGATCACGTCCTCCCCCGCATGCCGCATTTTCGACTTCAGCTCCGTCACCACCGCGAACACGTACGGCGGCAGACGCTTTATCCGTGGGAATTCTTCCATTCGCCTTCTCCCGGAAAGATTAAAGAAGATACTCTAATGAATTGCAGCGGTTAAGTCAATTTTGGCGGCGTTCCGCCAACGGTTCAACCGATTGTCGGCAAGGAGGCTTCCTTCATCGCGATCCAGCGGGAAAGGGCGGCGTGTTCGGGTTGGGCAAGGCCCGGGTCGCGCACGAGCAGGTCGTTCGCGATCTCCCGGGAGCGGGATAACATCTTCGCGTCACGAACGATATCGGAGAAGACAAGATCGGGGATGCCGGACTGCCGGACGCCGGCGAAGTCGCCCGGTCCCCGGATCTTCAGGTCCTCCTCCGCGATCCGGAACCCGTCGTTCGTTTTTTCCATCACCGAGAGGCGTGCGACCGCATCCTCTCCTTGCGGTCCTTCGACGAAGAGGAGGCATACGGACGGCCGGGTCCCCCGTCCCACCCTGCCTCGGAGCTGGTGAAGCTGGGAGAGCCCGAACCGCTCGGAGTGTTCGATCATCATCACGGTGGCTTCGGGAACGTCGATCCCCACCTCGACGACGGTGGTGGAAACGAGAATCCGGATCTCCCCGTTCTGGAATCGACGCATCACCGAGTCCTTCTCCTCCGCCTTCATCCGTCCGTGCAGAAGTCCCACGCCGATCTCCGGGAAGGCGTCCCGGACCCGTTCCGCTGTTTTCGTCGCGTCCCGCAAGGTCAATTTCTCCGATTCCTCCACCAGCGGCAGGACGATGTAGACGCGTCCTCCCTCTGCCAACTCCTTCCGCACCCTGGCCCAGGCCGCTTTTCTCTCCCCCTCGCGCACGATCTTCGTTGCGATCGCCTTCCGTCCGGGGGGCATCTCGTCGATCACTGAGATGTCGAGGTCCCCGTAGAGAGTCATCGCAAGTGTCCGGGGGATCGGCGTGGCGGTCATGACGAGGAGGTGCGGCGCGGTTTTCGCTTTCCCGCGCAGTGCCGCCCGCTGAAGGACGCCGAACCGGTGCTGCTCGTCCACGATGCCCAGCCCCAGCCGATCGAACTCGACGCCTTCCTGGATGATCGCGTGCGTGCCGATGACGATGTGCGCCTTCCCCTCCCGGATCTCCTGCAGCAGTGCCGCTTTCTTCTTGCCCTTGAGCACCGCCGTAAGGAGGACCACACGCACCGGCAGCCCCTCGCACAGCGCGACGAACCGCCTGTAATGCTGTTCGGCCAGGATCTCGGTAGGGGCCATGACGGCGGCCTGCGCGTTTTTCCGCCAAGCCACCAGCGCCGCGATCCATGCGACGATTGTCTTCCCGCTCCCCACATCGCCCTGGAGCAGCCGGTGCATGGGATGCGGGTACGCGATGTCCTTCAGGATCTCGTTCACCACCCTGCGCTGGGCTCCTGTGAGCGCGAAAGGAAGCCGACGCTTGATCTCCTCCACGATCTCCTTGTCCCAGTGGAGGGGGGTAGCCGCCTCCTTCATAATGCCCGCCCGCCGCCGGGCGAGCGACCACTGGATGTAGAACAGCTCTCCGAAAATGAGTCGCTGTTGGGCGGGGGAGGAGAAGGAAAGCAGCGCAGTGGCGTCGGCCGCCGGGGGGGGGAAATGGAGGGTCGTCAGCGATTCGTGGATCGGCGGAACGCCCGCCTCATCGAGGATCCACCGCGGGAAATACTCCTTCACGGAGGAAGCGTGATGCGAAACGACTTCCCACTGGATACGGCGCAGGATGCGGGGCGGCACTCCCTCGATCTCCGGATAGACCGGGACTATCCGGCCGATGTGAACCGGGTCGTGCTCCTCCGCCGTCCCCAGGATTTCCGGGTGGTGCATCTCGGGGTGGAATTGGAAGGAGCGCACCGTGCCGCAGAGGACCACGACCTCTCCCTCGCGGAACCTTTCTTTGAGCGACGGATGGAAATGGAACCACTTGGCCGAAAGACGTCCCGTGCCGTCGGAGATCGTCACTTCCAGGAGGCGCGGTCCCGCGAATCCCCGTTGCACGCCGTGCACGCCGACGACGGTCCCTTTAACCGGCGCCGTCATCCCGGGCTTGAGCGCCCTCAGCGGCAAGATATGCCGCCGGTCCTCGTATCCCTTCGGGAAAAAATGCAGGGCGTCGTACGGTGTGCGGATTCCACGGGCGGCCAGCTTCTCGGCGATCTTCGGGCCTACCCCCTTGACGAACTGGATGGCGGGGGCGTCCGTCATGGCACGTCAGCGTCCGTGGTACTCTTGCAGGCTTTTCACGGAGAGGTCTTCGCGGATCAGGTGGGAAATCGCGTGAGCCACGGCCCTCGCCGCCGATAGCGTGGTGAAGTACGGGATGTTATATACGAGCGCCGTCCGCCGGATATAGAAGGAATCCGCCTTGGATTGGGCGCCGAGCGGGGTGTTTATGACGAGGTCGATCTCCCCGTTCTTGATGAGGTCCGCTACGTGGGGACGCCCCTCGTTGATCTTGAGCACCGTTTCCGACGGGACTCCGCTGGCGGATAGGAACTCCGCCGTGCCGCTCGTCGCCACGATCCTGAATCCCGCCTCGTGAAGCATGCGCGCCGCCGGCAGCACTCCCGCCTTGTCCTCGTTCCTTACGCTTACGAACGCCCTGCCACCCCTCGGGAGCATCATTCCCGCCGCGATCTGCGCCTTGGCGAACGCCTTTCCGAAGTTCTCGTCGATCCCCATCACCTCTCCCGTGGACCGCATCTCGGGGCCCAGGATCGTGTCCACGTCGGGGAACTTGATGAACGGGAAGACCGCCTCCTTGACGCTTATGTGCGCCGGCGTGACGTCCGCCGTGAATCCCAGGTCCGTCAATTTTTTCCCGGCCATCACTTTCGCCGCCAGCTTCGCCAGGGGAACGCCGATAGCCTTGCTGACGAAGGGAATGGTCCGGGACGCGCGCGGATTGACTTCGAGTATGAAAATTTCCCCCTTCTGGATCGCGAACTGCACGTTCATAAGCCCCACGACCCGAAGCTCCTTCGCCAGTTCCCTCGCCTGGCGCGCGATTTCGCGTGCCGTCTCCCGCGGGATGGAATGCGGCGGAAGCGAGCAGGCCGAGTCGCCCGAGTGGACCCCCGCCTCTTCTATGTGCTCCATGATGCCGCCTATGACGACGGTTTCCCCGTCGGAGATGGCGTCGACGTCGATCTCGATCGCGTCTTCGAGGAACTTGTCGATGAGAACAGGCCGTTCCTCCGACGCCTGGACCGCGTGGGCCAGGTATTTCCGCAATCCCTCCTCGTCGTGCACTATCTCCATCGCCCTGCCGCCGAGGACATACGACGGCCGCAGCAGAACCGGATAGGCGATCCGCGCCGCGATCGCCACGGCTTCCTCCGTGGAGCGGGCTATTCCGTTGGGAGGCTGTCTCAGCTTGAGCTTGTCGAGAAGGTCCATGAACCGTTCCCTGTCCTCCGCACGGTCTATGCTGTCGGGGGAGGTCCCGAGGATCCGCACGCCTTCCTTTTCGAGCGGCACGGCAAGCTTCAGGGGAGTCTGGCCGCCGAACTGGACGATGATCCCTTCCGGCTTCTCCTCCTCGATGATCGCAAGCACGTCTTCCTTGGTAAGAGGCTCGAAGTAGAGACGGTCGGAGGTATCGTAGTCGGTGGAGACCGTTTCCGGGTTGCAGTTCACCATGATCGTTTCGAAGCCTTCTTCGCGGAGCGCGAAGGAGCCGTGCACGCAGCAGTAGTCGAATTCGATGCCCTGCCCGATCCGGTTCGGGCCTCCTCCGAGGATGACGATCTTCCGCCGCGTGGTGGGCCGCGCTTCGTCTTCCAGGTCGTAGGAGGAATAAAGGTATGGGGTTTGGGCCTCGAATTCCCCACCGCAGGTGTCGACCCGCTTGAACACGGGGTGAATGCCCGCTCGGCCGCGGATCCCCCGCACCGCGTCCTCACCGATCCCCAGAAGCTTTCCCAGCCGCCGGTCGGAAAACCCGTTTCCCTTCGCGCGCCGGAGAAGCTCCTCCGCTTTCCGCGAGAGCGACCCGCTTCCGGCGACCGCCCGGTACGCTTCCGCGCCTGCCCGCAGCTCCCCCTCCGATTCGACGATCTGCCTTATGTTTTCGAGGAACCAGACGTCGATCCCCGTGACCCGGTAGATATCCTCTATTTTCCATCCGTCCCTTATGGCTTCGCCGATGTAGAGCAGCCGCTGGGAATTCGGCTTCCTGAGCTTTCCGTCGATGGTCTTTCGTCTCGCTTCAGGCGTCGCCGCCGCGGGGAGGATTTCCTCCAGCCCGTAAATACCGATTTCGAGGGATCGGAGCGCCTTCTGGAGCGACTCCTTGAAGGTGCGGCCGATCGCCATCACCTCGCCCACCGATTTCATTTGCGTCCCCAGGATGTCCTGTGTCTGCGGGAACTTCTCGAACGTGAACCGCGGGATCTTCGTCACCACGTAATCGATCGTCGGCTCGAACGACGCGGGAGTCTCACGGGTGATGTCGTTGGGGATCTCGTCGAGCGAATACCCGACCGCGAGTTTCGCGGCGATCTTGGCGATGGGGAACCCTGTCGCCTTCGAGGCAAGCGCCGAAGAGCGGGAGACGCGCGGATTCATCTCGATGATAACCATCTCCCCGGTGTCGGGATGGACGGCGAACTGGATGTTGCTCCCCCCGGTATCCACGCCGATCTCGCGTATGATCGCAAGGGCGGCGTTCCGCATTATCTGGTATTCCTTGTCGGTCAGCGTCTGCGCAGGGGCTACCGTGATGGAATCCCCGGTGTGCACACCCATCGGGTCCAGGTTCTCTATCGAGCAGATGATGACGACGTTGTCCTTCAGGTCGCGCATCACCTCGAGCTCGAACTCCTTCCATCCGATCACCGACTGCTCGACGAGCGCTGTCTTTTTCGGCGATGCGTCCAGCGCCCAGCGGACGGATTCCTCGTATTCCTCCCGGTTGTAGGCGATGCCGGCGCCCGTCCCCCCGAGGGTGAACGAAGGCCGTATGATCGCCGGATACCCTATGGACGGGATGGCGGCGAGCGCCTCGTCCAGCGATTTCACGTAACCGGAACGCGGGACGACCAGTCCCAGCTTCTCCATCGCCTTCCGGAAGAGATCCCTGTCTTCCGCCTTCTGGATCGCCTCGAAGCTCGCACCGATCAGCTCGACGCCGTATTTCTGCAGGATCCCCATCTCGTGGAGCGAGACGGCGATGTTCAGCCCCGTTTGCCCGCCTATCGTCGGAAGGAGGGCGTCCGGCCTTTCCCGTTCGATGATTTTCCCCACCATCTCAGGAGTGATCGGCTCGATGTAGGTGCGGTCGGCGAACTCCATGTCGGTCATGATCGTCGCCGGGTTGCTGTTCACCAGGACGACCTCGTACCCCTCTTCCTTGAGCGCCTTGCACGCCTGCGTACCGGAATAGTCGAACTCGCACGCCTGCCCGATTATGATCGGCCCGGATCCGATCAGCATGATCTTCCTGATGTCGGTTCGTTTCGGCACTATAGCTCCTGGATGTACACGTTGGTGAGCCCCATCCGTTTCGCCGTGAGGATGGTGCTATCGTACTCCTCGGGCAGCAGCTTGCGGTCGAATCCCGGCTTCCCCATCGCCCTGTATGCCGGAAAATATTGCCCCATAAGCGACAGGGGAACGCGCCTGCCGTATTTCCGGCGCAGGGAGGAGAGCACTCTCCCGGTTTCTTCGGCTTTTCCCGGGAGGACCAGGTGGCGGACCAGAACGCCCCGGCTGGCGATCCCGTCCCTCCCCTTAGAAAACGGCCCGACCTGCCGGAACATCTCTTCGATGGCCGCGGAATTGTGCTCCGCGTAGTCGGGCGTCCCGGACAGTTTCCCGGACAACTCCCCCTCGCCGTATTTCATGTCGGGCAGGTAGATGTCCACGATCCCGTCAAGCAGCGAGAGGGTCTCCATCGAATCGTATCCGTTCGTGTTGTAGACCACCGGAAGTGCGAATCCCTTCTCGCGCGCGTGCTCGAGTGCCGCGATCATCTGCGGGACATGCGGCGTGGGGGTGACGAAGTTGACGTTATGGACCCCTTTCTTTTCCAGTTCCAGAAGCCTGTCTCCGAGATCTTCGGCGGAAAGATCCTTCCCGACTCCCATCTGGCTGATCGGGAAATTCTGGCAGAAGAGGCACGCCATGTTGCAATGGCTGAAGAAGACGGTTCCCGACCCCCGCGTGCCGGAGATCGGCGGCTCCTCGCCGTGGTGCACGGAGACCGCGGCCACCTTCGCTCCGCCGCCGGCGCCGCAGTACCCCGTCTCCCCTTCGAGCCGGTTCACGCCGCAATACCTCGGGCAAAGGCGACACTCCCGCAGCATCCCGGCCGCTTCGTCCCGCCGATGATGGAGGAAGGACACGTCCCCACCGCTTGGTTGAATGGACGAATGCAATGCGCTTGGCACTATACGTTCCTTCCCAATAACACGGTTATTTCAGATGAAGTGCGGATAGCGTGTTTCCAATTGATGATCCATCCGGGCGAGCCGCCGAGACGGGGTGCCCCTCGCGGGGGCGTCGAGCGACGAAGCGGGAGCCAGGGATGGCGGAGCAAGGAGCTCGCGAGCCGTAGGCCGGCCATGGACGGCCGGGCAAGGCGTCCCCCGCGAGGGGTACCCCGCGAGGCGTGCCGAGCCCGGAATGTACCCGTAAGATTATACGCTTTCCGGGCGTCACTTTTCAGCTCGCCGGAAGATCCAGGATGCCGCTTCAAAGGTCTTCTTCCCCCGCGAGGAAGCGGTAGAAACGGGTGAACAGGTAGCGGGAGTCGTGCGGCCCGGGGGACGCCTCGGGATGGTATTGGACCGAGAAGCACCGCAGGGACGGGATGGATAGCCCCTCGACCGTCCGGTCGTTCAGGTTGATGTGCGTGATCTTCGCGCGTCCGCCGAGGGAATCGGGGTCAACGGAGAAATTGTGGTTCTGGCTTGTGATCTCCACCCGCCCGGTCGCAAGGTCCGATACCGGCTGATTGCAGCCGTGGTGGCCGAACTTGAGCTTGAAGGTCTTCCCCCCGAGCGCGAGCCCCATGATCTGGTGCCCCAGGCAGATGCCGAACATGGGGATCTTGCCTAACATTTTACGAACCGTCTCGATGGCATATGGAACGCCCTCCGGATCCCCCGGCCCGTTCGACAGGAAGACGCCGTCCGGTTTCTTCGCCAGTATCGCTTCCGCGGTCGCGTCCGCGGGAACGACCGTCACGTCGAACCCGTGAGACACCAGCATTCGCAGTATGTTCTGCTTGATCCCGTAATCGATCGCCACGATACGCGGGATCTTGCCGACCCGGTTCCGGTATTCCGATGCGGGCAGGTATCCTTTTTCGAGGTCCCAATCACCGGTGTCCCAGTGGGCTTCCGCTTCCGAGGTCACCTCCTTGACCAGGTCGCGCCCCACGATGGGAGGCAGCTCCCTCGCCTTCCTTGCGACACGTTTCCCGTCGAGATCGACCGAGGAAATGACCCCCATCTGCGAGCCGCCGTCCCGAAGCAGCCGCGTAAGCGCCCTCGTATCGATTCCGGAAATTCCGCAGATATGGTACCGGCGCAGGTAGCCGTCCAGGGTCTCCACGTGCCGCCAGTTCGACGGCAGCCGCCACGCCTCACGTACGATGAACCCCTCCACCCACGGCCTTGTCGACTCGACGTCTTCGGGGTTGATCCCTGTGTTTCCGATTTCCGGGTATGTCATGGTGACGATCTGGCCCCGGTACGACGGATCGGTGAGCACCTCCTGGTACCCCGCCATCCCGGTGTTGAAGACCACCTCGCCTCCGCTCTCCCCCTCGAATCCGAAGGCCGCCCCCCGGAACACGGTGCCGTCGGCCAGCGCGAGGATCGCCTGCTTCTCAGGCATCGGCCGCGACCCCCGTCAACAACGAATGCGTTACGCGTCCTCCCAGTATGGTAGCCACCGCCCGTCCTTTAAGTTTCCACCCCAGGAAGGGGCTGTTCTTCGATTTCGACAAAACGTCCTCCCGCCGGTATTCCCACTCCGCCTCCGGATCCACGACGACGACGTCCGCATCCGCGCCTTTACGAAGAGTCCCTTTCCCGGCAAGTTTCAGGATGCCCGCCGGATTCGCGCTCAGCAGCTCCACGAGCCGCGAAGGCGTTACCTTGCCTCCCGCAAGGAGCACGAGAGACAGGGGCAACGCGGTTTCCAGGCCGATGATCCCGTTTGCGGCCGCGATAAATTCGCACCGTTTGACGTAATCGTCGTGCGGGGCGTGGTCTGTCGCGATCGCGTCGATCGTCCCGTCGTTCAACCCTTCCAGTATAGCCATCCGGTCCTCTTCTCCGCGCAGCGGGGGGTTCATCTTGGCGTTCGTGTTGTACCCTTCCAGCAGTGCGTCGGTGAGCGTGAAGTAGTGCGGCGCGGTCTCCCCGGTCACCCGAAGGCCCGACTTCTTCGCCATGCGAAGCAGGGCAACCCCGACTTTCGTGCTGATGTGCTGGATATGGATTTTGCCGCCTGTCTGCTTCGCCAGGAGGATGTCCCGCGCGATGGCCACTTCTTCCGAAGCTGCGGGAATGCCCGGAATCCCCAGCCGGTGCGCCGTCCAACCTTCGTGCGCCGCGCCTTCCGCGCTGAGTGACGGATCCTCCGCATGGGAAAGGATCGTGAGATCGAACGCCTTCACGTATTCCAGCGCCCGCCGCATCAGCAGGGAATCGGCGACCGGCTTCCCGTCGTCAGAGAATGCCGCCGCTCCCGCTTCCGCAAGTTCCGCGTAGTCCGACATCTCTTTCCCCTCGAGCCCCTTCGAGACGGCGGCCACCGGGAATACGTCCGCAAACCCTTCCCTCTTCCCTTTCAACCTGATATACCGTGTCACCTCCGGGTGGTCGTTCACCGGTTTCGTGTTCGCCATGCACGCTACCGAGGTGAACCCCCCCGCCGCAGCGGCCCTCGTCCCGGTCACGATGTCTTCCTTCCATTCGAATCCCGGGTCTCTCAAGTGAACGTGCATGTCGACAAGGCCGGGCAGCACCCATTTCCCCGACGCGTCTATCGTTCGGCCCTGAAAACCTTTCGGCGCCTGGTTTCCCGGGAGAAAGTCCCGCACCTTTCCGTCTTCGAGTATTACGCTGCCGGTTTCGTCCCTTCCGCTTGCAGGGTCGATCACCCTTCCTCCTTTAATGAGCAGCATCGCGACCTCCCGCAAGGAGATAAAGGAGCGCCATCCGGATGGCGACCCCGGACTCCACCTGGTTCAGAATCCTTGATTGCGCGCAATCGGCGAGTTCGTCGGAAAGCTCGACTCCCCTGTTTATGGGGCCCGGGTGCATGATCACCGCGTCTTCTTTTGCCAGCGAGAATACGGAGCGGTTCAAGCCATACTTGCAGGAATATTCCCTAAGAGACGGGAAATAGGAGGTCTTTTGTCGCTCCAGTTGTATTCTCAACATCATGACGACGTCTGCGTCCCGGATGGCCTCCTTGATATCGTATGTTACCTTCGCGCCGGTACGTTCCATTTCCCTCGGGACCATCGTGGCCGGCCCGCAGAGCCAAAGTTTCGCTCCCATGCGCCCCAGGGAATGAAGGTCGGACCTTACCACGCGGCTATGCAATATATCTCCTACTATCGCAATCTTAAGGCCGCTTACCTTGCCTTTTGCCTTAAGTATCGTATAGAGATCCAGCAATCCTTGGGAGGGATGTTCGTTCGCGCCGTCTCCCGCGTTTATGATGGAGCAGGAAACGAATCGCGAGAGGAAGTGCGGGGCGCCGGATGCGTGATGCCTGAGGATGACGATGTTGGGCTTCATCGCCTCGATGTTCTTCGCGGTGTCGAGCAGCGTCTCTCCCTTGGTGACGCTTGATGTGGCCGAACTGAAATTCACAACGTCGGCGGAGAGGCGCTTCCCCGCTATCTCGAACGAGGTCCGGGTGCGCGTGCTCGCTTCGAAAAAGAGGTTCACAACGGTCTTTCCGCGCAGCGCAGGGACCTTCTTTATATCCCTTGTCAGCACCTCTTCCATCGACCTCGCGGTGTCGACCACGAATTCCATCTCCTCGGGGCGGAAATCGGCCAGCCCCAGAACGTGCTTCCGTTTCCAGTCCATCCTTCTCATTCCCCCTTCTCAGGAGCGGATTCCTTGAGGACGACCTTCCAGTCCTCTCGTTCCCCCTGAACCATGACGTCGACGTTTTCACTGCGGGATGTGGGAACGTTCCTTCCGACGTAATCGGCCCGGATCGGCAGCTCCCGGTGGCCCCGGTCGACCAGCACGGCGAGCTGGATGTTCTTCGGGCGCCCGAAATCGATCAGGGCGTCCATCGCCGCGCGGATCGTGCGCCCGGTGAACAGCACGTCGTCCACAAGCACGACTTTCTTTTCATCGATCGAAAACGGGATTTCGGTGCGCTTCAGGCGCGGCTGGTATCCTGCGCGCGAAAGATCGTCCCGGTAAAGCGTGATATCGACGTAACCCGCGGGAACGTCCACACCCTCTATGACGCGGATCTTATCCTTTATGAACCTGGAGAGAGGAACGCCGCCGGACATAATACCGACAAGCACAAGTTCCTCGGCCCCCTTGTTCTTCTCCAGGATCTCGTGGGTAAGCCGCGAAAGGACCCGCTCCATCCCCTTGGCGTCCAGTATCACCTTCCTGCTCGCCTTCTTCATCGCGCACTTCCCTCCCTTTCGGCCGCGACCGTGATTGTAAGGATTTGGCCTGGCGCCAAAAAAAAACCTCCCCTGGATTCGGGGAGGCGGCATGATGTCAGATTCCATCCATCCTTTGCTAACCTCGCGGGATTAGCTTAAAAGGCCGAAACGATACTAATCGAATATCCTTCCCGCGTCAACCACGCGGGGGACACCACGCGGGGGATATTACTCTCCCTCATCCCGGATACAGGAATGTCCCCCGAAGGCGCCTGCTTCTCTGGCGTTCCTCTGTAGCCTTGCAATCCTTAGTGAAGAAGTTGCCCGATTCGGCTCCAGCGCACCAGCTCGGGGTAGCGCCAGGGCTCGGACCAGAGGACACCGCGGCTCCAGTCGATCGAAAAATAGATGAACATGGCTTTCCCTATGACCGCGTCCATGTCCACGTAGCCCCAGAACCTCGAATCGTATGAGCGGTCGCGGTTGTCGCCCATCGTGAACAGCTTCCCGGGCGGCACCTTGATCGGCGGAAGGTTGTCCCTGGCCCGCACGAAGCTGTCGATTGCGCTTCCGTCGGCGAACCGCGTGTAGTGTTCCTCGACAGGGTGCCCGTTGATGAATACCTTCTTTTGACGGATCTCCACGGTGTCCCCCGGCACCCCGATGACGCGCTTGATGAAATCCTTGCTCGGGTCCTCGGGGAACACGAATACGATGATGTCGCCCCGCTTCGGGCTGCCGAACTGCAGCACCCGTCCCTTGGTGAACGGGATGTGATAGCCGTAGAGGAACTTGTTCACGAAGATGTGATCGCCGATCAGGAGCGTGTTTTCCATGGAGCTGGAAGGGATCTTGAAAGCCTGGATCACCAGCGTGCGCACCACGAGCGCTATCAGGAGAGCGACGGCGAACGCCTCGGCGTATTCCCGTACCTTCCCCTTCCGATCCTTCCCGATCGGCGGCATGGATGTCGGTTTCATTGACACGCTCCCTCTTTTATCTCCATAGTACTATTCCTTCACCATAGTACTTATCCCAGTACTATTCCTTGACCTTGAGGATCGAAAGGAAGGCTTCCTGCGGGATTTCGACTGTGCCGACCTGCTTCATCCGCTTCTTCCCTTCCTTCTGTTTTTCCAGCAGCTTCCGTTTCCGGGTTATGTCTCCGCCATAGCATTTCGCGATGACGTTCTTCCGGATCGCCCGGATCGACTCGCGGGCGATGATCTTCGATCCGATCGCCGCCTGGATCACCACCTCGAACATCTGACGGGGGATCAGCTTCCGGAGCCGTTCCGTCACGTCCCTCCCCTTCGGGTAGGCGTTGTCCCTGTGCACGATCAGGGACAGGGCGTCCACCTTTTCTCCGTTAAGAAGGATGTCGAGCTTCACCAGGTTGGACCGCCGGAACTCGAGGAATTCGTAGTCCATGGACGCGTACCCTCGCGATGCGGTCTTCAGCAGGTCGTAGAAGTCGAGGACGACCTCGTTCAACGGCAATTCGTACTCCAGGATGACCCGGTTGGAGGATGCGAACTTCATCTGGCGCTGGACGCCGCGTCGCTCCTCGCAAAGCTTGAGCACCGCCCCGAGATGCTCCGATGGAAGATGGAGGGTCGCCAGTATGACCGGCTCCTCGATGTGGTCCAGCTCCAGGGGCTCCGGCAGCCGCGCCGGGCTGTCGACCAAATCGACGGTCCCGTCGATTTTCACCGCCCGGTATCCGACGGTGGGGGCCGTGGTGATGAGTTCCACCCCGTACTCCCGTTCCAGCCGTTCCTGCACGATCTCCATGTGGAGAAGGCCGAGGAACCCGCACCGGAAGCCGAACCCCAGCGCAACGGAGGTTTCCGGTTCCGCGGTGAAAGAGGCGTCGTTCAAGCGGAGCTTCTCGATTGCGGTGCGCAGCTGGCCGTATTCATCGGAGATCACGGGGTAGAATCCGGCGAACACCATCGGCCGCACGACCTTGAACCCCGGAAGGGGTACCGCCGCCCGGTTCTTCGCATCGGTGATGGTATCGCCTACCTTGGTCTCATTGAGGTCCTTGATGTTGGCGATGACGAACCCGACTTCTCCGGGGCCCAGCGACTCGACCTCCTTCGGATGGGGGCAGAAGACCCCCACCTTCTGGATCTCGAAGACGTTCCCCGTCGACATGAGGATGATCTTCTGCGCGGGCCGCAGCGTCCCCTCGAACATCCGGGCGAGGATCACCACTCCCTGGTAGTTGTCGAACCAGGAGTCGACGATCAGCGCCTTGGGAGGCGCCTCGGGCTCGCCCGAGGGTGGCGGCACCTTCCGGACGATCCGCTCGAGGATCTCCTCGATTCCCGTCCCCTTCTTCGCGCTCGCCTCGATGATGTCCGCCGTGTCCAGCCCGATCACTTCCTCGATCTCGCGCTTGACCCGGTCCGGCTCGGCGTTCGGAAGATCGATCTTGTTCAGCACCGTGACGATCTCGAGGTTCTGCTCCAGCGCCATGTAGACGTTCGCCAGCGTCTGGGCCTCCACCCCCTGCGAAGCGTCCACGACCAGGACGGCCCCCTCGCAGGCGCAGAGACTCCGCGAAACCTCGTAGGAGAAATCGACGTGCCCCGGCGTGTCGATCAGGTTGAGGACGTACTCCTTTCCGTCCTTGGCGCGGTAACGCATCCGGACGGTCTGCGCCTTTATGGTGATCCCCCGCTCCCGCTCGATGTCCATCTTGTCGAGGAACTGGTCGACCTTCTCGCGCTCGGTGAGCGTTCCCGTGAACTCCAGGAGCCGGTCGGCGAGCGTGGATTTCCCGTGGTCGATGTGTGCGATGATGGAGAAATTTCGGATGTGCTCTATGCGCATGCCTACCACGTGCCGGTGTTTTTTATCTTTTCCCGGAAGAATTCCAGCGTGCGGGCGAGACCTTCCTCCAGCGGAGTTTCAGGATACCATCCCAGCTCGACGGACGCCATAAGGTTCTCCAGGCATGAGCGGCGCTGCTCTCCCGGCATGCCCGGGCCGTGGATCTCCTCCTGCCGGCTTCCCGATAGGTCCCGAAGGGCGCGGAAGACGGTGTTGATGTTCGTCTCCACGCCGGTGCCGATGTTGATGGACTTCCCGTCTCCGCGGGAAAGCGCCGCCAGGTTCGCGCGCACCACGTCGCCCACGAATACGAAGTCCCGGGTCTGTTCCCCGTCGCCGTTTACGATTGCCGCCTGGTCACGCAGGAGACGCTCGGCGAATATGGCGACCACCCCCGCTTCGCCGTGGGAATCCTGCCTTGGACCGTACACGTTGGCGTACCGGAGAGCGGTGTATTCCAGGCCGTATTGCGCCCGGAAAAAGTTCATGTACAGCTCAACGGACATCTTCGCGGCCCCGTAGGGACTGAGGGGCCGGACGGGGTGGTTTTCGTCTGCGGGAAACTTCTCCTGCTCCCCGTATCCGGCGCCTCCCGAAGAGGCGAAGATGAATTTTCTCGCTCCATGCACGCGGGCGGCCTCCAGGAGCCTGATGGATCCGATGATGTTCACCTGCGCGTCGAACTGCGGGTCCTTTACTGAAGAGCGAACGTCTATCTGCGCGGCATGGTGGTTGATGATTTCCGGGCGGAAGGTGCGGACCGCCTCGTCGGCGGTGTCGGAGGAGATGTCGCAAAGGACGAAGCGCGCGGCGGAAGGGACGTTCTCCTTTTTCCCCGACGACAGGTTGTCGATCACCATGACTTCATGCCCGTCGGCTACGTAAGAGTCGGCGATGTTGGAACCGATGAACCCCGCTCCCCCCGTGACGATTATGCGCATTACCAGGCCACTCCTTTCTCGCAAGTTTTTTTTATGAATTCAAGGACGGCATCATCCCAACGCCTCGGAAACGCTCCCGTAGCGTCGCGGTACTTTCTCTTGTCGAGCACGGAATAGGCGGGTCTCGGCGCCGGATACGGCAGTTCGGAGGCGACGGCCGGCGCCACGGAAACCGGCCCGGAGCATGCGTGCGCAAAGATAAAGCGGGCGAATCCGTACCAGGTGGTCTCCCCTTCGTTCGAAAAATGGAAGGTGCCCCGCGCCCCCGCATCGATGAGGCGGCGGGTCGCCTCCGCGAGATCGCGCGCGAACGTCGGACAGCCGGTCTGGTCGTTCGCCACGCGCAGCGTTTCCCCCCTGCGGGCCTTTTCCAGCACGGCGAACACGAAGTTCCTGCCGTGCGGCCCGTATAGCCACTGCGACCGGACAAGAAGGTGGTCGGGGGCTTCCTCCCGGAGCGCCTTTTCCGCCTCCCACTTGGTCCTGCCGTATGCCGAGAGCGGGTTCGCCTCGTCGTCTTCCGCATAGGGTCGCCGGGATTTCCCGTCGAATATGTAATCCGACCCGTATGCCACCAGCAGGGCGCCCTGTTCCCTGCATTGACGCGCAATGTTCCTCGTTCCCCCGGCGTTCACCGCGAACGCGCGCTTCTCCTCGGTTTCCGCCCGGTCCACCGCGGTATACGCTGCGCAATGCACGACGGTCATCGGCCGGAACTCTCGCATTACCCTTCGGCAATCCACGGGATTCGAGACGTCGCAATCCTTCACGTCCGTGGCATGCACGTCGTAGTCGCCTTCGAAAACGCCGAAAATCTCTTTTCCGAGCAGACCGCTGCCCCCGGTGATCAACATCCGCCGTTTAACCTGTCCCGGCGCCTCTACCGCCCGTTCGTTCGTATCCGTCATCTCCGTCAATTCCCCAGCGTTCCGATGCCCCTGAGCGAGAAGAGGAGCTTGTAGCTTGAGATGTCAGGCCTCGTCTTCCTGCCGGCCTCGATCCCCACGTTCCAGCATTCGCTGCGCGGATACACCGTCAGGGTCGCGGTCCCCTCGGCCAACCGGGCCTCCCTGATGGAATAATTCATGGTCGTCTTCAATCCCAATGACCTGACGGGACGGACGGCGAACTGTCCGTTCAGGTCCTCAGCGAGGTCCCGCGATATGCGGTACTCCAGCGACGCCCTGTGGTCGGCGGAGCGCTTCCACTCCGCTCCCAGCGCGGCCAGCGTGAAATTTCCTCGCCCCGTGTCGAACAGGGTCTCGCCGGTCAGCGTCCAGGGCGGGGAGGGACGGACCTGGAACCTCGCAAAGACGTCGGAAGCCGCCTCGCGCTGCCGCCCGATCCTTCCCGCCGCGACGTCGATCTGGTCGCGCAGCGACCTTACGAACGGCGAGAGGGGATCAAGATAAGGCGAACCGGTAGGCTCCCTCTCCCCAAGCTCCAGCGCCCATTCCAGGGCAAGCGATGCCAGCTCGTACGGCCCGGTGACGTTGTCCGTGCCGCCCTGGGCCGCATTGTCGGCGCCGCCCAGGCGCAGCAGCCGTTGTGTCACCGAAAATGTGAGCTGCCGCTGTTCCGTGACGCGCGCCCATTGGTCGGTAAGCGGTATATCGGTCTGATTTACGGAAGGGACGAATCGGAACGCGACGTCGGACTGCACCAGGTGGACCAGCCTCTTTCCGTCCTCCCTTTCGAATGTCCGGCGGAAATCGGTCTCTACATGACCGCCGCCGCCGGGAAGGACCCTTCCCCCGCTCCGGGTACCGTATACATCCGTCGTCGGCGTGGAGCCCAGCAGATCCAGGAACAGGAAGGGCGTGAACGTGACGCCGGGATGCAACCTGAATGACCGGTTCAGCTCGGCGTAGCTTCTGCCGCGAAGTTCACGGTCGCCCGCGCGCCGGTAGAAAAAAACGGCCGCGATCTCGCCGCCGGCTTCGATGCCTCCGAAGCCCACGGGCCGGGGAAGAAAGGCCGCCGTCGCCTCGGGAAGCCGCTGAACGGTGTTGTCGTCCGGGACGTCCTGAAGGTCCTGGACCCACGACGCGGAAAGCGCGCCGTAGTTTTCCCCGGATCCGCGGCCGATGAACGCCCTGGAAGCCACGTGCCTTCCCGTCCTCAGGATATCCTCGTCCACCAGGTCGACGTAATACGGATCGTCCGAAACGAAGTCCCATTTCGCGTTCGAGGTCCAGCCGTCGCCGTTACAGTAAGCGTTCTTGCCGTAGACGCGGTACCTGTCGCCGTCGAATTTTCTGTCGTGGTGCGCCGTGAAATGCGCCTCACCCCCCGCGGAGGGAGTCAAGGCGTATCGGTACTCCACTTCGGGGCGGAGACCCCTGTCGCTCATATGTTCGAGTGTAACAGTGGCGTCGCTCCACTTCGATATCGCCCAGTAGAACGGGAGCTGGAACGAATATCCCTTCGATCCGCTGTGCGAGAAATTCGGCATGAGCAATCCGCTTTGACGGGTGAGCTTCACGGGGAATGCCGCCCAGGGGAGCCAGAGGACGGGCTTTCCCCGAATCTTGAACGTCACGTCCTTCCCCACGGCGTACCCGTCTATGGTG
Organism: Deltaproteobacteria bacterium; assembly: GCA_016218975.1. Lineage (NCBI taxonomy): Bacteria > Pseudomonadati > Myxococcota > Myxococcia > Deltaproteobacteria bacterium. Next base: position 36,788 of record JACRCO010000037.1, on the reverse strand, counting down.
ACTTCCGATCTCCTCACCTCGAATTTCCAGTCCGGCTCGGGATCGCAAGGGCAGGTGGTCAGCGTCCCCTTCCTGATCCGGAACTTCCGGGCGCCGATCTTCTCGAACTTCTCGCTCTGGATCTGGTAGTTGTTGGTGGCGAGGCGGATGCTCCCGTTGTACATCACCCCGAGTTCCGTCCCTATGTTCAATTCGATCCGGTCGAAGGAGAATTCGTCCCCCATTTCCTTGTAATGCACGCGCCCGACCAGCTCGGCATCCCCTGTTTCCGAATTGTACCGGATCCGGTCCGCGCGGATGGAGCGGTTCCCGAACCCTATCTCGACGTTCCCCTCGGCCACGGCGATCCCGGTGTCCTCGTCGTATGAAAGCGAGTCGGCGTTAAGCGTCACCGGTCCGCCCAGCGTTATCCCGGCGGCCTGCTTCGTCCCGGATTTAAAGACGCCGGGAAGGAGGTTGGCCGCACGGACGGGCGCCGACAAGGCGGCAAGGATGACCGCCGCCGCGATTACCGCCGGCAGGCGCATCACGGGATTTCCCCCACCCTGCTGCGGTATGCTTCCCCCACGGCAACGAGTGAGCCGCACACGATCACCAATCCCCCACGGCGCGCCCACTTCCTCGCTTCCGTCCATCCGTCATCGAAGTTTTCCGCAGCCCGGAATGCGCAACCGATCCGCCGGCAGGCGCCGGAAAGCTCATCGAGGGATGCCGCGCGCTCGTGTTCCATCGGGAATACGACCCACCCGTCCACCGTTCCACGCAGTTCTTTCAGGAACCCGAAAATGTCCTTGTCGCGCAGCATGCTCCAAAGGGCGATGATCCGCGCGGCTTCGTTCACCGCCTTGCGGGCGCGAAGTTCCCTTGCCAGCGCCCTCGCCGCATCCGGGTTATGCGCACCGTCCACCCATGCTCCGGCGTTGCCGCGCCCGGGCAAAGGGGAAAAACGCCCCGGCCATTTTGCGGATTCCATGCCCTCTCTCGCTGCTATCGCGAAGTCGCCCGGATCCACCCCGGAAGCGGAAGCCCATCGCCATGCGGCGGCGCACGCAATGGCGGCATTGTCACGCTGGAAAACGCCTGCCATCGACAGCCGGGCTGCGGGTACTTCGGCTCCAGGCAGGCGGACCCGAATCCTGTCCCGGCCGAATTCCTCCCACCGGAAATCCCTTCCCAGCTCCCAAACCGGGGATTCCATCTCTTCCGCCTTGCGGATCACGACGCCCCGCGGGATACGGCGGAGCGCGCCGATCACGACGGGGATCCCGCGCCGAATGATTTCCGCCTTTTCCCCTGCGATCTCCCGCAAAGTGCCCCCCAGCCATTCACTATGGTCGATCCCCACGGTGGTTATCACGGAAACGGCAGGGTTGCAGGCGTTCGTCGCGTCCCAGCGTCCTCCCAGACCCGCCTCCATGACCACGACGGCCGCTTTCGACTTCCGGAACCAGTCGCAGGCGGCCCAGGTCATCTCCTCGAACCAGGATGCCGGAGGAGCGCTTTCCGGTCCCATGGCCCTGGAAAGGGCGGACGCCTTCCGCAAGGTGCGGCTCAACGCTTCCGCCGGGATCTTCCGTCCGGCGACCCGGATGCGTTCCTCGGGAGAAACGAGATGCGGGGAGGTGTACAACGCGACCGGACCTGTGACCAGCCTGCGAAGGACCGCCTCGATGAACGCAGCCGTCGATCCTTTTCCGTTCGTCCCCGCGATATGAATGGTGCGGAAGGAGCGCTCGGGGTGGCCCGTCAGTTCGAACGCCGCCCGTATCCGCTCGAGTCCCGGCCGGATCGTGCCCGCCGCACCGGCGGAAGACCGTTGTGGGATACGGGCGATGCCCCCGGTCATTTCCCGGGGAATGCCGTCATGAAGCGGAGCAGCTGGGTAAGCGTGGGCTTCAGGCGGGTCCGCTCCACGATGATGTCTATCATTCCGTGTTCGAGGAGAAACTCCGCCCTCTGGAACCCTTCGGGCAGTTTCTGCTTGATCGTCTGCTCGATCACCCGCGGCCCGGCGAACCCGATAAGGGCGCCAGGCTCGGATACTATGATGTCTCCCAGCATGGCGAAGCTTGCGGCGACTCCCCCCGTCGTTGGGTCCGTAAGTACGCTTATGAACGGCAGGCGCGCGTCGGCCAGCCGCGCGAGGGCGGCGCTCGTCTTCGCCATCTGCATGAGCGACAGGACCCCTTCCTGCATCCTTGCGCCCCCGGAAGCGCTGAAAACGATCAGGGGGAAGGACAGCTCCAGCGCGGACTCGGCGGCGGCGGTGACCTTTTCCCCAACTACGCAGCCCATCGACCCGCCGAGGAACTCGAAGTCGAGGACGGCGAGGACGACGTCGATCCCGTTGATCTTCGCCGATCCCGTAATGACCGCCTCCTTGCGTCCCGTTTTCTTCTTCGCTTCCTTCAGCCTGTCCGTGTACTTCTTCGTGTCGGTGAAGGTCAGCATGTCCACGGACTCGAGGTCCTCGCCGAACTCCAGGAAGGTCCCCTCGTCGGCGACGGCGCGCAGACGCTCCATGGCCGGGATGCGGAAATGGTAATTGCACTTCGGGCAGACGTTCAGGTTCCGTTCGACCTCGGGCTTGTAGATGATCTCGAGGCAGGCGTCGCACTTGATCCACATCCCTTCCGGGATCTTGATCTTCTTTTCGCTTTCGTCCTTCCTTCGGAAAAGACGTATGGGCATCGTATTCACCTCAATTCCTTTTTGAGGGACCGAACGAAACGCCTGAGCGCTTCCGGCCCGGTGCGCGACGCGCCGTGCTTCTCCACGATCTTCACGCAGGCGCTCCCGACGACCGCCGCATCCGCAAATCCGGCAACCCCGCGAGCCATTCCCGGCGTGGATATGCCGAATCCCACCGCGACGGGAAGCCTGCTGCGCAACTTCACCGCCTTCGCCCAGGCGGCGACATCGGCCGGCAGCGACGTCCTGGCCCCCGTGATTCCGGTCACTGAAATAAGGTACAGGAAACCGGAGCCGGAATCGACAGCCTTGCGTATCCTCGGGAGACTGCTCGTCGGCGAAGCCAGCGGAATCCAGTCAAGCCCCGCCATCCGAGCTTCCGGCGCCATCTCCCCGGCTTCCTCGTACGGCAGGTCGACCACGAGCGTTCCGTCCGCCCCCGAGGCCTTCGCAACCTTGCAGAAACGGCGCACGCCGTAGCTGAAAAACGGATTGTAGTAACCGAACAGTACGACGGGCAGCGGATGGGTTTTCCTTAGGTCCCGGACCATGGAAAGCGCCCGGTCAACCGTCATCCCGCCGTCCAGGGCGCGCCGGGAGGCTGCCTGTATCGTCGGGCCGTCTGCCATCGGGTCGGAAAACGGGATCCCCACTTCGAGAATGTCCGCTCCGCCGTCCGCCGCCGCGCGAAGATATGCAAGCGATGACCCGGCATCCGGGTCCCCCGCCGTCAGGTAGACCACGAGGCCCTTTTCTCCTCGTCTTGCGAGGGACGCGAAAACTTCCTCAATCCGCGACATGCGCCCCCCCCATTCTCTCCGAAAGGATGGTAATGTCCTTGTCCCCCCTGCCGGACACGTTTATGACGACGGACTCGGACCGCCGCATGCTTCGCGCCATTCGGATGCCGTAAGCGAGGGCGTGCGAGGACTCGAGCGCCGGAAGTATCCCTTCGTATCTCGACAGGAGGTCGAACCCTTCCAGCGCCTGCTCGTCCGTAATGGATACGTATTTCGCCCTGCCGGTGGACTTAAGATAAGAATGTTCCGGGCCCACCCCGGGGTAGTCCAGTCCTGCCGAAATGGAATGCGCCTCCCGGATCTGCCCGTCGTCGTCCTGGATCACGAAGGACTTGCTTCCGTGAAGGACGCCGACGCGCCCCCTGCACAGCGTCGCGCCGTGTTTCCCCGAGGACAGGCCATGGCCCGCGGCCTCGACGCCTACCAGCCGGACTTTCCTCTTCGGGATGAACGGCGTGAAGATCCCCATGGCGTTGCTTCCTCCGCCTACGCAGGCGACGACGGCGGAAGGCAGCCCGCCCTCCACGGCGCGGAACTGCCGCAGGGTTTCCTTTCCTATTACCGACTGGAAGTCGCGGACCATCATGGGATACGGGTGCGGGCCGGCTGTCGAGCCGATCAGGTAATAGGTCGTTCGCACGTTGGTGACCCAATCCCGCAGCGCTTCGTTCATGGCGTCCTTAAGCGTTTTGCTTCCGGATTCCACGGGGATCACCCCGGATCCCAGAAGCCGCATCCGGAAAACGTTCAACTCCTGGCGCCGTACGTCCTCCGAACCCATGTAAACCGCGCAATCGATGCCGAGCTTCGCGCATACGGTGGCGGTCGCCACGCCGTGCTGTCCCGCGCCGGTTTCCGCGATGACCCGCCTTTTCCCCATTCGGTGAGCGAGTAGCCCCTGCCCGAGCGTATTGTTGATCTTGTGGGAACCGGTATGCGCCAGGTCCTCGCGCTTGAGGTAAATCCTCGCGCCGCCTGCCTTCTCCGTAAGCCTGCCCGCAAAGTACAGAGGGGTGGGGCGCCCCGCATAATTACGCAGCAGTCCGGATAGCTCCGCCGAGAACCCCCTGTCGGAGGAAGCCTTCCCGTACGCGGTTTCAAGCTCTATCAGGGCCGCCATGAGCGTCTCGGCGACGTACCGCCCCCCGAAAGGCCCGAAATGCCCGCAGGAATCCGGCATTTTGTACTTAATGTTTTCGAGCATATTCAAATGCTTCCTTCGCATTATTAATGAAAGACCTTAACATATTCTGGTCCTTTTTCCCCGGCGCCGCTTCGACTCCGCTCGCCACGTCCACACCGTCCGGATGCAAGGTTTTTATCCCAGCCGCCACGTTCTCGTGTGTAAGCCCGCCGGCAAGCACCCAGGGCTTCCCGGGCTTCATTCCTTCGATCTTTCCCCAATCGAACGGCTTTCCGGTGCCCCCGAACTCTCCCGGAACGGAGGTGTCCAGCAGGAACGCTTCGCACGGGTATTTCCCGTACAGGTTCAGTTCCGAGCCGTCGCGAAGATGCACCGCCTTGATCCGGAAAAATTTCAGCCTCCGTGCCGCGGCCGGGGGCTCATGCCCTGAAAGCTGCACCATATCGATCTTCAGAAGCCGGCAGACGCTCTCGATAGTTTCCGGGAGCTCGTTGACGAACACCGCCACCGGAACGGCCTTGCCTCGCACAGCCGCGACGATCGGTGCGGCCTCCGACACAGGGACGTGCCTACGCGATCCCTTGTAGAAATTTATGCCGACGGCGTCGGCGCCCAACGAAGCCGCCAGCGCCGCGTCCTGCGCCGAAGTCACCCCGCAGACCTTGATCCTGAACAGCTTCAAACCCTATTCCTCCACCTGCGGCAGCCGCGCGAGCGCCTCCCGGATATCGCTCGCGGGATGCTCGTGATCGGTCAGCCTTCCCGCCAGGAAATCGTCGTACGCGGCCAGGTCGAAGAACCCGTGACCGCTGAGGTTGAACAGGATGGCCTTCTCTTTCCCTTCCTCGTCCGCCTTTTTCGCTTCGGCGATCGCGCAATGAACGGCGTGGGACGATTCGGGCGCGGGCAGGATACCCTCCGACCGTGAAAATGCGAGCGCGCTCTCGAACACCATGTTCTGGGGATAGGCCTGCGCCTCGATCAGCCCTTCGTGATAAAGCTGGCTGACCAGCGGGGAATCACCGTGGTAGCGCAGCCCACCGGCGTGGATCCCGGCCGGAACGAAATCGTGCCCCAGCGTATACATTTTGACCAACGGCGTCAGCTTCGCAGTATCCCCGAAATCGTAAGCGTAGATCCCCTTTGTAAGCGTGGGGCAGGACGCGGGCTCCACGGCGACGACCCTTGGATTCTTCGCCCCGGAGAACTTGTCCCGCAGGAACGGAAACCCGATCCCCGCGAGGTTGCTTCCGCCCCCGCAGCAGGCTATGACGACGTCGGGATAATCCCCCGCGATCTTCATCTGTTCCCGGCATTCCTCCCCGATCACCGTCTGGTGGAGAAGGACGTGGTTCAGGACGGACCCGAGCGCATAGCTGGTATCCTCGCGCGTTGCCGCATCCTCGACTGCCTCGCTTATGGCGATTCCAAGAGAGCCCGGGGAATCCGGATTTCCGGCGAGGATGGCCTTCCCGCTTTGCGTATCCGGGCTCGGAGACGGGACGACCGTCGCACCATAGGACTCCATCAGCATCCTGCGGTACGGTTTCTGGCTGTAGCTCACCCTCACCATGTACACCTTCGCTTCCAGGCCGAAGAACGATGCGCCCAGCGCGAGCGCGGAGCCCCACTGCCCCGCTCCCGTCTCCGTCGCGATGCGCTTCCTGCCCGCCATCCTGTTGAAGTACGCCTGCGGGATGGAAGTGTTCGGCTTGTGGCTTCCCGCCGGACTGGTCCCCTCGTACTTGTAATAGATGCGGGAGCGGGTCCCGATCGCCGCTTCGAGGCGCCTGGCGCGGTACATCGGCGTGGGGCGCCATAATGCGTATACCTTTCTCACCTCTTCCGGAATGGGAATGAACCTCTGCGTTGAAACTTCCTGCTCGATGATCGACATCGGGAAGAGGGGAAGCAGGTCGTCCGGAGTGACGGGTTTCCCCGTCCCGGGGTGCAGCACCGGCGCGGGAGGGTTCGGCATGTCCGCAAGGATGTTATACCAGGTCTTCGGGATTTCCGAATCCTTCAGCACGATCTTCGTTTCCACGGACATGCTCCTTCGCTTATCCTTTCGCGGGAGTCCGATATCCCCGGAGCGTGCGGATAGCCGCCGCCGGGTTTCCTGCCCTTACGAGCGTTTCGCCCACGAGAAACGCGTCCGCCCCCATGGAGGAAAATTCCGCGATCTCCGCGGGGGAACCGATTCCGCTTTCCACGATTTTCACGGCGTTTCCCGGGACCATGGGGAGAAGCCGCCGGGAAGTTTCGAGGTCCACCCGCAGGGTCGCAAGGTTCCGGTTGTTGATCCCGATGAGCGCGGCCCCGCATGCCGCCGCCATTTCCAGTTCCTTTTCGTCGTGCACCTCGACGAGCGCCTCCATGCCGAAGGTAGCGGCCTCGCGGGCAAGCCGGCCCGTCTCGTTCCCCAGCACCGCTACGATCAGCAGGACAAGGTCGGCGCCGCAGGCCCGTGACTCCGCGACCATGTACTCGTCCAGCACGAAATCCTTCCGTAGAACGGGCACTGTCCCGCAGGACGTGCTCGCGGCCGACAGGTCGTCGAGAGAGCCGCCGAAATAACGGCCTTCCGTCAGAACGGAAATGGCGCAAGCGCCTCCTTCGGCATAAGCACGCGCGGTTTCAGCCGCGTGAAGATCTTTCCGGATCCATCCGCGGGACGGTGAAGCCCGCTTGATCTCCGCGATTATGCCCGGTCCGTTTCCCAGGCGATCCCTTATATCGCGGCGGTTGCGGTTCTCCTTCGCCCGCGCCATGACGGAAGAAATCGGTTCTGCCGCCTTTCTCTTCGCGAGCTCCTCCCGCACGCCCGGAAGGATCTTGTCCAGGAACGACGCCATTCGATCTCAGCGAGCCTCCTTGCGCCCCAACACTTCAAGGAATGCCTTCAGCCGGGCCGTCGCGGCGCCCGAATCGATCGACTTCTTCGCTTTCTCCACCCCTTCCCTGACGTTCTCCGCCATCCCTCCTGCGACGATGGCGAACGCGGCGTTCAACAACACCGCCTGGCGGGCGGGGCCGGCCGCGCCCGAAAGTATCCCTGAAAGGATTCCGGCGTTGGTCGCGGCATCTCCGCCTTTCAGCTCCTGCATCGGGACGTAATCGAACCCGGCGGACCTCGGGTCGAAAAGGTAGCGCTTTACTTTCCCGCTTCCCACTTCCCACACTATGGATGGCGCCCCCAGCGTCACCTCGTCCAGCCCGTCGGTGCCGTGGACGACGAATGCCCTCTTTAGTCCCAGCTCCGCAAGGACGCCGGAGTATACTTCGCCGAGCTCCTCGCTGTAGACGCCGACAACCTGGCAGTTCGCTTCCGCCGGATTGCTCAAGGGTCCGAGGATGTTGAAGATCGTGCGGATGCCGATTTCACGCCGAGGTCCTATCGCGTACTTCATCGACGCATGAAACTTGGGCGCGAACATGAATGTGATCCCCGCCGTGTCCAGCGACTTCTGCACCTTCTCGGCGGAAGCAGCAAGGTCCATACCGAGCGCTTCAAGCACATCGGCGCTTCCCGCGCGGCTCGTTACGGACCGGTTGCCGTGCTTCGCGACCCTTATGCCCGCGCCGGCGGCGACGAACGCCACGGTTGTGGATATGTTGAATGTCCCAGCACGGTCGCCTCCCGTCCCGCAGGTATCCAGAACGTCATCGCCGGGGGCCGTCCTGATCCGGATCGCCTTCTGCCGCATCACACCGGCGGCGGCGGCGATCTCCGCCGTCGTCTCGCCTTTCATCGCGAGGCAGGAAAGGAAGGAGGCGATCTGGGCCGGCGTGGCCTCCCCTCCCATGATCATCCACATCGCGTCCCTCATCCCGTCGGCGGTGAGGTTCTTCTTCGCCGCCACCTCCGAAATAGCCTCGCGGATATTGCCGAAACAGCGCAGCACCGGCTGCCTCGGATCGATGAGAGACAGGAAATTCTCCAGGATCCGCATGCCGTACTGCGTCAGGATCGACTCGGGATGGAACTGGACACCGAAGATCGGGCGGGAAACGTGCCGTACGCCCATGATTTCGCCGTCCTCCGATTCCGCGCACACCTCCAGCTCGGCGGGAAGCGAGGACCGGTCGATCGCGAGCGAATGGTACCTCGTGGCCGTCATCGGGTTTTCTATGAGGGAAAAGATCCCTTTTCCGTTGTGGCGGATCTTGGAAGTCTTACCGTGCATGAGCGCCTGTGCGTGGACGATCTTCCCGCCGAATGCCTGGCCGATGCACTGGTGCCCGAGGCACACTCCGAGGATGGGGACCTTGTCAGAAAATGCGCGGATGGCCTCCAGTGAAATCCCAGCGTCATCCGGCCCGCCCGGACCGGGAGATACGAGAATGCCGGAAGGGTTCATCCCGGCGAGGTCCGCCACCGAAATCCCGTCGTTGCGGAAGACCCGGACGTCCGCTCCAAGTTCTCCCAGGTACTGGACCAGGTTGTAGGTAAACGAATCGTAATTGTCGATGACCGCTATCAAGAGGATGCCTCCTCTCCGTCATCTACGCCGATTGCCCGGAACAGGATGCGGGCCTTGCTTCGGATTTCCTGCCATTCCCTCTCCGGGTCGGAGTCGGCGACGATCCCTGCGCCCGCCTGTATCATGGCCTCCCCGTTCCGCATCACTATCGTGCGGATGGTGATGCAGAAATCCATCCCTCCATTGAAATCGAAATACCCTACCGATCCCGCGTAGACGCCGCGCCGGAACGGCTCCAGTTCCTCGATGATCTCCATGGCCCGCACCTTGGGCGCGCCCGTGACCGTCCCGGCGGGGAAGGTGGCTCGCAGCACGTCGAAAGCCGATTGGCCTTCGCGGAGCCTGCCCACGACATTGGATACGATGTGCATCACGTGGGAATACCGCTCCACCGCCATGAGTTCGTCCACTTTCACAGTACCCCACTCGGCGACCCTTCCGACGTCGTTGCGCCCCAGGTCGACCAGCATGACGTGTTCCGCTATCTCCTTCGGGTCGGACAGGAGGTCCGCTTCCAGCCGCCGGTCTTCCTCGGGGGCCGCACCGCGCGGTCTTGTGCCGGCGATGGGCCGAAGCTGCACGAGGCCCCCCTCCAGCCTGACCAGGATTTCCGGCGACGAGCCGACGATGGAAAGGTCCCCCAACCGGAGCAGGTACATGTACGGAGAGGGATTCAGGGCGCGCAGCACCCGGTACACTTCGGAAGGGGTCCGCCCCGTCGGGACCCGCGCGCGGTTCGACAGGACGGCCTGGATGATCTCCCCGTCACGGATATACTCTTTCGCCTTCCGGACCGCGGAGAGGAACTTCTCCTTCGGAGCCTCGAAGAACGGGCCGGTGGCCTTTTGCCCTTCCGGGATCTCCGACCACGGCAACGGCCCCTGGAGGATTTCGCGGACTTCGCCGACCGCGCGGCGGCACCGTTCGTAGGCGGCGTCCGCATCCGCGGCCCCCGAAACCTCTCCGTGCGCGACGATCAGGATAGTGTGTTTCACGTTGTCGAAAATCACCAGCCTGGAAGGGAAAAGGAACTGGGCATCCGGCGTTCCGTCCGAAGCGTGGGTGTCGGGGATGCGCTCGATGCTCCGCACGTAGTCGTATCCGAGGAATCCGACCGCGCCGCCGGACAGCCGCGGGAGCCCTTCCTCATGCCGGTACCGTATCCCCGAAATTATTCCCGCCAGTTCCCGAAGCGGATCTCCTTCGGCCGGAAGCACCCTTTCTTCTCCGCCTTTCCGGATCGAGACCTTGCCGCCGGACGCGCAGTAGCGGAGATACGGGTCGAAGCCGATGATGGAATATCTCGCCCACTTCTCACCTCCCTCGACGCTTTCCAGAAGGAAATGGTCGTCCGGGAAACGGGCCGCGATCTTCAGGTAGGCCGAAACCGGAGTTTCCAGGTCCGCGTGGAACTCCTCCCAGACGGGGAGGACCGTGTATTCGCGGGCGTGGGAACGGAACTCTTCCTTGGCGGGACGGATATTCATACGGTTCACCCCGGCAGCAGGCGCGCATCCACCTGCATTTCCCCCTTCAGCTTTTCGATCGCTTTCCTCGCGGCTTCACGCTCCGCGTACGGGCCGACCAGTACGCGGAAGTACCTTTCGCGGTTCTTCCCCGCCCCCTTCGCGAGCCTGACGGAATACCCCGCCTTCGCCAGCCGCTTGCGGAACGATTCGGCCTTCCCCTTCTCGCGGAAAGAACCCGCCTGCACGACGTATTTCTTCCGGCCGGCTTCCGCCTTCTTCTGTTCGGCCGCATCGTCCTTCTGCGCCGGGGCCACGAGAGGCACGGGCCCCGCCTCTTTCCGTGCAAGCGTCTCCTGGAACGTGAGGCGTTTTTCCACGTCCCCCATCGTCGTTTTCGCATCGGGCGGCGGCACGACCGGAACCTTTACGGCTTCCTCCGAAAAAGCCCCAAGTTTCTTCCCGATATCGTTCGCCTCCGCCCGCGGCGGCGATCCCTGCGAAGCCTGCGCGGGCGCGGCGCCTTTTCCCTGCCGGCCCTCGGCTGAAACCGCGTTCTTCTCGATGACCCTGCCTACCTGCAGGCCGATAACGAAAACGACGATCAGCGCGGCGAAAGCGCCCACTGCGAAAAACGCGAAGGTATTCCTCTCTCCGCCCCCCCAGCGGCGCCCTCTCTTATTGTACAGATATTTCACATGCGCTCCGGCGCGGAGACGCCTATCAACGAAAGCCCCGTGGCCACGACCGTCCGCACCGATTTCGCCAGCGCAAGCCTCGCCTGCGTCCGCTCGGGCGTCTCGCCGAGAAACCGGTGGTTCTGGTAGAAACCGTGGAACTCCCGGGACAGTTCGAGGAGGTAAAACGGAATCCTGTGGGGCTCACGTTGCCGCGCCGCTTCCGACACCACATCGGGGAACCTCGCCACCTTTTTCATCAACCCCACTTCATCGGGAAGCGTCAGGGAAGAAAGGTGCGGACGGTCGCACTGGTCGATTCCACGCGCGGCGGCTTCCCTGAAGATGCTGCAGATCCGGGCATGCACATACTGGATGTAATATACCGGGTTCTCGCTCGACTGGGTCTTCGCCAGGGTAAGGTCGAAATCCAGGTGTGAGTGGAAGCTCCTCAGCAGGTAGAAGAAACGCGCCGCGTCGGTCCCCACCTCGTCCAGCACCTCCCGGAGCGTCGTGAACTCCCCCGAGCGAGTGGACATCTGGACCGCCTTCCCTTCCCTTATAAGGGTCACGAACTGGACGAGGAGGATCTCCAGCAGGTTGTCGTCGAGCCCGAGCCCGCGCATCGACGCCAGGATCCTCGGGGCGTATCCATGATGGTCCGCTCCCCAGATGTCGATCATCCGCGAATAGCCCCTCAGGTACTTTTGCCGGTGATACGCGACGTCCGCCGCGAAGTAGGTGGTCCTGCCGTCTGCGCGGACGAGCACGCGGTCCTTCTCGTCGCCGTGCGTCTCGCTCTTGAAGAAGACCGCGCCCTCCGATTCGTAAAGAAGCCCGCGTTTCCGCAGATCGTCGATCGCTCCCTTTACGTCTCCGTCGCGGTGAAGGTTTTCTTCCCGGAACCATAGGTCGAAACGCACCCTGAAGTCTTCGAGGTCCTTCCGGATCCCGTCGAGGATCCGCTCGCACGCCTCCCTGCGGAATGCGGGGAGCGCTTCTTCTTCCGTGGAATCCTTGTATCGGTCTCCTGCCTCCTTGCGGAAATCCCTCGCAAGCTCCGCGAGGTATTCCCCCCGGTAGCCGTCTTCGGGAAGTGCGGCGTCCATGCCGCACTCCTGGAGGTATCTCGCGAACAGCGATCGCCCGAGGTTGTCCATCTGGTTGCCGACGTCGTTCACGTAATATTCCGTCGAGACGTGGTACCCCTCGAATGAAAGGAGCCTCGCCAGCGCATCTCCCACCGCCGCACCCCTCCCGTGCCCCACATGGAGCGGCCCGGTGGGATTGGCCGACACGAACTCGACGAGCACCTTCGTACCTTCTCCCTGGTCCGACGACCCGAACCTTTCGCCTTTACGCAGGACGGTGGCGATCACTTCCCTCCATGCGTTTTCGGAAAGAACAATGTTTATGAATCCCGGACCGGCAACGGACAGCGATGCGATCCAGCCGCTTTCGTCCGCCCTGCGGATCGCCTCGACGAGTTCGGCGGCGACCTCCCTGGGCTTCTTCCCCACATGCTTCGCAAGCTGCATGGCGGCATTGCTCGAGAAATCCCCGTGTTCTTCCTGCCGCGGGATCTCGACGGAAAAGGAGATGTCCCGCTCGATCCCCCATTGCGTCAATTTCCGTTTTATTCCGGCAAGAAGGAGCGATTCCGTGACCTTTCGTACGTCCACGCAAAACCTCGATAACGGGAAAAAAGTAATAAAGTAGATACTTTATTACTCATCGGAGGGCAAGTCAACTGCCGGCAGGTAAACGCGCCGACTATGTGAAGATTACTTCGGAAGCCTGAAGCCCCTTCGGAGTTTCACGGGCTTCGAACTCGACCTGCTGGCCTTCCTTCAGCGTCCGGTACCCATCCATCCGTATAACCGAATAATGCACGAAGACATCCCTGCCGCCATCCTGCTCGATGAAACCGTACCCTTTCGTCTCATTGAACCATTTCACCTTTCCGGCTCCCTTCATGGCACGACCCCCGTCAAAGATGTAAGGATGAAGTATCACAGGGAGTCGGGAATTGTCAATAAGTGCCTGATAATTAAGGGGATAATTCCAATCAACGTTTTATATATACCGTCGTGCGGTCCCTGCCTCCCTGTTTCGAAAGGTAAAGCGCCTCGTCGGCCTGCCGCATCAGTTCCTCTCCGGTCATGCCGTGCGCGGGATGGCAGGCGATCCCCATGGATGCCGTTACGAATACTTCCTTCCCGCCGAATACAAACCTCGTTTGCCGTATGATGAGCCTCAACCGTTCGGAGAACATGACCGCGTGAGCCTCGTCTATGCTGTGAAGGTATATCGAGAATTCCTCACCGCCGTATCTGCCTGCCATGTCGGCTTTCCTGACCGTCTTCCCTATGACTCCGGAGACTTTCCTCAACACTTCATCCCCCGCCGGATGCCCGTACGTGTCGTTTATCCTTTTGAAATGATCGATATCCAGCATGACCACGGCGCAAGGATATCTGCCGTCCATCCGCGACAGGACGTTGACTAGCCGCTCATGGAAAGTTTTCCTGTTCAGCAGCCCGGTGAGTCCGTCTATCTTCGCTTCCCGCTCGAGGTTCTCCAGTCGCATGGCATGGGAGATCCCCATCCGCATTATGGCGAGGATGTCCTTCGCAGCTTCCGCATCCTCCCCTTCGAAGCGCCGCCCCTCGCAGGCTTCGCACGCAAGGATCCCTCGAAATCCTCCCGGCTCGGGGACGGGAACCAGAAGATATCCTCTTCCCTGATCTCCGCTCCACGCCTGCGGGAGGACGGGGTGCCTTCCCGAAGAGCCGTGATCGGCGCCGAACATGCGGTGAACTCCCTGCTTCAGCACCCACTCGGCGTAGGTTCCATCGAGGGATACCCACTCTTCCCCCGCCCCCGGAAGCCCTCCCGTTTCCCAGCCGATCCGTCCGCGCCTGCCGTCTGCAGATGCTTCCACGAAGAGCACGCGTCCCGCGTCAAGGTGGCGGCGGGCCTGCTCCACGGCAACCTTGTACACCTCCTTCCGCATTGAAATGCTCTCCCTCTCCTCTCCTTCCCTGCGTTCCGAAACCTCGGCGATCTTCCTGACCAGCAGATGGAATCCTTCCTGCTCCGCAAGATACCTGTCCATCCGGTTTTGCCGCCGCGCTCGTGCAAGTTCCCTCGCTGCGAGGAAGGCCGCCATTTCGAGAATCTGCCCTGCGGGCCCGTCCCATCCGCCTTCGGCGAACCGGACAGCGAGGATCGCGCATTCGGCCTTCTCCCCGATACGGACCGGGGCCGCCGCCACTCCTGTCGGAACGCCGGATTCGCCGTCCCTGCGGGGGATCCGCCATTTTCCCGCTTCTTCGCCTTCGGCGATAAACGTCCGGCGCAACAGCATCGCCTCGCGAACGGGGATGTAATCCCCCGGTATGGAGACGACTCCGCTTTCCGCTCCCCTGCACCCTCCGCGGAATGCCGAAGCCCCCACGCGGAACGACCCCCCGGATCCGGGTGAAGGAAAAAGGAAATGTATCCTTTCCGCCCCGATGACCGGAAGGACGCCTTCCAGTATCCTAAGAACGCCCTCCATGAGATCTTCGCGGGATCGGACCAACCCCACACGTTCCGCTGCAAATTCCGCATCCCCTTCGGCGTCTTTCCCGTTTTCCCAAGGAACCTCCGCCGGACGCGCTTCGCGTATGCCGCCATCCATCGGTCCTCCGATTTGCGGCGATCCAGGTATTTTCGACCTGGCGATCCGTCCTGCGAATGTTCCGAATACGCCCAAACCTGCGATGGAAGCGATCCGAACGACGGCAGGCCATTCTCCGTCCGGAGAGAAAAGGAGCCAGGCGGAAGCGAGGGCCGCGTACGCAGCCGCCGGAATCGAAGGAAGGAAACAGGCGAAGGACGGAAAAAGGATCGCGGGGGCGATGCGGGTTTCGGAAAATCCCGGGAAGCATACTCCGGCTTCCAGCAGTGCCGCCCCGCCCCAGGCCAGCATTGCGGGTATGTCGGGCAGGCGGTCTTTCCGCCGCGAAGTGAAGAAATCCCTCGCCAGGAGTCCGGCGAACGCCGCAGCTGCCGAAACGGGAAGAAGCGCCGCCCGGCCCGAACCGCCGCTCCATCTCCATGCGAGCAGAAAAAGCGAAAGGTGCGCCAGTGAAACGGCCGGGATGATATGCCTACGGACGGCCGGATCCTTTTTTCGCGGGCGGTGGCGCGGGGGCATCCTTTTTCTGATCGAGGACGATGACATTCTCTTTATCGCCGATGAGACCGAGCTCCTTGCGAGCGATCTCTTCGATGTAGGAAGCGTTGGTCCTGAGCTTCTCCACTTCCTGCTGAAGGCGGCGGTTCTCCTCCCGCAATTTCGCGTTCTCCTCGACGGCCTGGCGGTGGGTCCGGTATAGTTTCAACGTGCCGACGACCCCCATTTCCCGGAACAGCGAAAACAGGAGGAGCAACAAGGCGATGCCGCCCGCAACAAGGAAGGGAATTCGCGGCTTCCAGCGCGGTCCCGGCTCCGGCTGCATTCTCTCATCCTCTCCGCGGCAGAAACCGCACCAGGTCGACGAGCGTACTTACGGCGAAAGCTTCACCGGCGATTTCGCGATACGGGGTGTCCCCCGCGAAAACCGACCATAGTATCCGCGCCTGGGTCATGTTGCCTTCCGCCGCTTCGCGATTGACGATCCTCAGGTAGGCGTCGGACAGGCGGCCTTTCCGCAGCACGCTCTCGTAGACGCCCAGCAGCAGCCTGCCCCATAAATTATCATAACGAAACAGTTCCAGGCAGGGACGATGGAAGCGCTCGCGCAGCGCGGGAACCGAGATCCCGTGGAACGCCAGGGCATTCGCAAGGATCCTCGCGGTATCGTGGGACGACTCGATCCCGTTTTTAAGGTAGCGCGATATGAAGGCGTCTCCTATGATCGCCACCCGTTCGGCGAACGGATGCTCCGCCACGCCCACGGGGGCCTGCGGGTGGCAGTGGCAAACGACTTTCGCATCCTCGGGAAGCAGTGAAGCAAGCGACGAATTTATCTTTCTTTCGTTCTCCAGGTCCCCGATCTTCACGTGCTCCCCGATCCCGGTCAGTGTAAGGAAATCGTCCTTCGGGGTGATCGCGAGGAACCTGATCCCCTTCCCGCGGCCAGGCACGATATGGATCCGGTTTTTCAGCCGCTCGACGATGAACCGGTCGCTGGCGGGAATTTCGGCCTGCACCGTATGCCAGGTGGCAGGCGGCGCATAGCCGATGCGAAGCATCCTGGAAACCGTGCTGTTTACGCCGAACGCCCCCACCAGGAAATCGAAATCCCTTACCGCCCCTCCCGTGAATGCCAGCCTGTAGCCGGACGGAATCTTTTCGATTCTTTCCACGCGATCATGGATGAATTCCGCGCCTCTCGCCACCGCCGCGTCCAGCAGGAACTGGTCGAAGCTCTTCGCATCGGGGCGGGGCGCCACCGGCCCTCCCCCACGGAAAACGGTGTATATCTCGCCCCTGTCCGGATGGCGGACCGTGACGGCCACGTCTCTGCCGTGGATTTCGTACCCGTCGGCGATCCTTCGGATCACCTTCCCTTCCAGAGGCAGCGAGAGGGCGGCGATCTTTTTCACCATGGCGGCGCCGATCGCGCCCGCGCACATATTGCAGCCCGACGGCCCCGATGAAGAGAATGTCTTCCTGTCGATCAGCGTGATGCGTGCGGTCCGCCCGTCGGCGGAAAGAAAATTCAGCAGGTGGAGAGCGAAAAAAGAGCCGGCGGGGCCCGCTCCGATGACGCCTATCGACGCGCCGTCCGGCAGGGGTTCACCTGGCGGATCTCTCTTTCCGGACGCGGCGCTCATGAAATCGGCCGGGGGAGCGTGCTCAAAACGAAACGCCTATCGTCCCGGAGGAACCGCCGGAGCTTCCTCCCCCTCCTCCTCCGCCTGCCGCCAGGCCGACCGCCACCGCTCCGATGAAGACCCATATCCACCACTTATGGTACCACGGTGAATCGGGGTCCGACGGGCTGCCCTTGGCGGGGGGCCATCCGGCATCGCGCAGGAGCTTCGCAGCCACGCCTGCCGCCTCTTCGATTCCGTCGTCACCCTGCGGCCATTCGAACTCTCCAAGAAGCGCGGGATCCGCGTCTCCGCCGCCGGAGGAAAGGACGCGCGCGACGGTTTTCCCCTTGCGGTCCTCCAGCACCACCAAGGCCGTCCGGGAGGCGCCCGCCGCGGATGCAAGCTCGTGTAAAAGTTTCCCGGTCCCCTTTCCGTCGGGTGCGGCGGCAATCAAATCCCCAAGCGTGGCGATGCGATCGCGGCCGAGGATCCATTCCAGGGATTCGGAATCCCCCGGCAGCCACTGGCCTGCCTTCTCCACGTCCTGGTAACCCGCCAGGGACACCCTGATACGCACCGGTCCCGCGCAGGACACCCGGATCCTGCAGGGAGTAGCGCCGCGCTGCGTTCCGTCGACCGAAACGGAAGCGCCCGGAGGGATGGATCGGACGAGAAGCTCCGCCTCCGGGGCAGGGCGGTGTTTCGAGCGTTCCCACACTTCCAGGAAGGACGGCGAAAACAGGGCAGGGTCCGGCGAAAAATCGTTGCGCATGGCCCGGGACCGCGCGAACATCTCCTCCGCTCCCGCCGGATTTCCTTCCCACAGCTTCATCTGCCCGCGCCTCATGAAAATTTCCGCCAGAAGGGGCCTGGTTCCGACGCCGATGCGGAACTTTCTCACGTCGTTCTCGGCCTTGGACAATGAGCGCTCGGCCTCCCGCATCTCCATCCGGTCCATCTGGCGAAGCGCATCGGCCAATGTCCTCGAAATTCCGTCGAGCGAGGCGTCGTCCGCATCGGGAAACGCCGCCTTGATGTCCGGCGGGACCGCAGCGGCAGGAGGGGCCACCCATCGGACGTTCAACTCCCTCAAGAGCAATGCCGGTAAAGGCGCCATCCGCCCGCGCGCGAAATCCTCGGGAACTGAAGGGGAAGACAGCTTGAGAAGCAGGCATGGTTCGGGAGGGCGTTCCGCGGCCGCCCATCCCGCCGTCCCTGCCCCCTGCAGGGCGAACAGGACGCACAGGAAAAGGGCGAGCCCCCTACGCGCGCTTGACGTAGATCTCATCCGTGATGTCCCTGTCCACCGCGACCGTGGTTTCCCCTATCTGCAGCACGAAGGAGGGGTTCCTCTGGAGAAGCCGCAGGCTGCTTCCCGGAACGATACCGAGCGAGCTCAGTTTTTCGAGCCGCTTCCTTGATTTCGGGGTGATGAAGACGATGCGCACGCCGTCCCCGAGCGCGGCGTCGGAAAGGCGGGTCACGAGAGGCTGGACATCCGCCCGGATGCGGTCGCAGCATTCCCCGCGCGGGATCGCCCTCCCGTGAGGGCAGACCGGCGGATGCCCAAGGAACGAGCAGACGCTGTCGGTCACCTGGGTGGTCAGGATGTGCTCGAACTTGCACGCGCTGCTTTCCATCTGGAACGGATCGAGGTCGAAGAGGTTCTGCAGCAGCACTTCCGCAAGCCTGTGGCGCCTGATGATCCCCCGAGCCCTCTCTTCTCCGGCCTGCGTAAGACGAATATCGTCCTCCGCCGCGTCGACAAGTCCCGCCGCGCGCAACTCCTCCAATATCCCTTCAGGACGCTCCTCTTCGGACCGCTCCAGCAGCCGCCGTTTCGAGGAGCAGTTCTCCTCCCGCAGCGTCCAGATCAGCTCCAGGATTTCGTCCTGCCCGTACTCGGTCATGGCCGGGTTCCTTTCCTTGCCCCGAAGAGGGACTTCAAAAAATTCACGACTTTCGATTCCGGCATGGGAAACGAATAACGGCACCTCGGACAGCAGACCAGCGAGCAGCTCTTTCCCATGGGACAGCCGGTCCTGCATCCCGCCAGGGACGGGTCTATTTCATATTGGCAAAGCGGGCACCTGATATTCAAGTCATCACCCGCGTCAGAACGCGATCCCCATTTTTTTCGCCGCGTAATTCACGAGCGCCCCGACCAGGATTGCGAACGGGAATATGAACGCCGCCATTCCCGCGGCGACTTTCGAACCGTGCTCCTTCACGATAACGAGGAAATTCGCAAGGCAAGGGATGAAAAGCGTTATGGTGACGAGGCTCACGACGACCTGGAGATTGGTGAGAAGCCCGGCCCTCGCCATGTCGAACAGCCCGGCTGCGCCGTAATCCCGGCGCAGGAAACCGATGAGAAACGCCTCCGCGGTCTTCGGCGGGAGGTCCAGGGCTCCGACAACGAGGGGCTCCGCGGCTTTTTGCAGCCACAGCAGCCACCCGAAACGGTCGGCGGCGAAAAGGATGAAGGTCCCAAGCAGGAACAGGGGAACCGCCTCCCTCAGGTACCATTCGATCCGCGCCATCGTCTTGACGGCGAGATTGCCGAGCTGCGGCAAGCGGATGGGCGGAATCTCGAGGATAAAGTCCGCGGACTCCCCCGGGATGACCTTCGACGCGAGCCAGCCGACGGCGAGGATGACGCCAAGCAGGACGGCCACCCACGTCAAGGTGGCCGCGGGGCCGACTTTCCCCAGCATCCCCAGGATCACGCCGAGTTGCGCAGAGCATGGAATGCCCAGGGCAAGGAGAAGCGTCACTATGACCCGTTCCTTGCGCGTCTCGAGGATCCGTGTCGTCAGCGTGGCCATGGTGTCGCAACCCAGCCCGAGGATCATGGGAAGCACCGCCTTCCCGTTGCAACCGATCCGCTTGAACACGCGGTCGACCATGACGGCGAGTCGAGGCAGGTATCCGGAATCTTCCAGGATACCGAACCCGAGGAAAAAAGTGCCCACGATAGGAAGCACGATCGCGATGGCGTATGAAAGCGCCATGGAGATCATCCCGTAAGGCCCGACGAGGAAGTCCCTCGCGATCGCCCACGGGACGGTCCGCTCGGCGAGCCAGGAAACCGCCGGGACGATCCCCTTCCCGAACACGCTCCCCTCCAGGAGGTCCACGAGATATTTGGCTCCGAAAACGCCTACGAATTCATAGGCGAGAAACAGGACTCCGAGAAGGATGGGCATGCCGTACACCGGGTCCATGGCGTACCGCCCGAAGACCTGCGTCCAGTCGGTGCCCCTTGCGCCGGAGGGTTCTTCTCCGGCCTCGTCGAGTATGGAGTCGATCCACTGAAGCCGGAACTGGTTGACCCTGTACGCGACGTCCTCACCCGTTTCCTCCACGAGCCGGTTCCGGATGGCGTTCATCTTCCGGATTTTTTCGCCCTTCACGTTTTCCGCCAGCCAGGGCGTAAGGGAATCGTCGCCGCACAGAAGCATCAGTGCAAGGGCGCGCTTCCCGAGCGGCGCATGTTCGGGAATAAGCGCCTCCATGCCCGAGACGGCGGTATCGATCTTTTCGCCGTACGAAATCCGCAGATCGGACGGACTCGATCTCTCCGACAATCCGATGAGGCGGTCAACGCCCTTTTTCCTGATCGCGACGGTAGGCACGGCGGGCATGCCGATCTTCTTTTCCAGTTCATCCAGCCTGGGCATGACGCCGCGGGCCATCGCCTCGTCGGCCATGTTGACGGCAAGGACGACGGGGAGGCCCATCTCCGCAAGCTGAAGGGTGATCATGAGGGACCTGCGCATGTTTTTCGCATCGCAGACCTGGATGATACGCGCGGCGGGCTCGGCCATAAGGATGTCCCGGGTGACCCGTTCGTCCTCGGACATCGGGAGAAGGGAATATACGCCCGGGGTATCGATTACCTCGAAAACGTTACCCCTGTCCCTTGCCTCGCCCCTGGTGATCTCGACCGTCGTCCCGGGATAGTTGGAAACGGTCACGTACCTGCCCGTCAGGTATCCGAAGACCACGCTTTTCCCGACGTTGGGGTTGCCTACAAGTATTACCTTGCCGGGCGGCATGGCATGTACATGAATCGGATTGCGATCCGTTTGCTGCATAGATTCGCCGCCGACCGTGCGGTATTTGAAATCGGCCCCTAAACAAAAGGCGCCCAAGGCGCCTTTTGTTTATTATCCGTTATATTGAAATCGATTATTCGTTTTCGGGCATTTTCCCGGCTTTGGGCTTTGCGGCCCTTTTTCTCGCGGAAGGCTTCCCACCCTCTTCCTTCTCCGCGCCCTTCACGGCGGCTTCCTTCTTCGCCGCCGGTTTCGCGGTCCTGGGCCTGGCCGCTCCGGCCTTGCCCTTGCCGGCCGCCTTCTTCTTCCCCTTCTTCGCTCCGGCCTTCTTCTCCTCTATCGGAAGGTATTCGAGGAACGCCATCTCAGCGCCGTCCCCCGCCCGGAACCCCGTGCGGATGATCCTGGTATAACCTCCCGCGCGCTCCGAGAACCGGCCTGCAAGCCCTCCGAACAGTTTCTCCGTGTTCTTCTTGTCGCCGAGCATCGAGAAGACGAGCCGCCTCGCGTGCATCGTTTCCTTTTTCCCGAGGGTGATCAGCCTGTCCGCGAGCCGGCGGAGCTCCTTAGCCCTTGCGACGGTGGTTTCGATCCTTTCCGATCGAACCAGCGAGTTCATCAGGTTCTTGAGCATCGCCTTCCGGTGTGACGGATTGCGGCGCAGTTTCCGGTGGTCCATGGCGTGACGCATGTTGCTTCCCCGTATATCCTGATTTGTCAGTCTTCTTCTCTTGCCGGGCTGAACTTCTCCGGAGTGAAGCTCTCTACCTTCATCCCGAGCGACAATCCCATCCCATGGAGAACTTCCTTGATCTCGTTCAGGCTCTTCTTGCCGAAGTTCTTCGTCTTGAGCATCTCCTGCTCGGAACGCTGGACCAGTTCGCCGATGTACTTTATGTCCGCGTTCTTGAGACAGTTGTATGCCCGTACCGAAAGCTCGAGCTCCTCTACCGGCTTGTAGAGGTTCTCGTTCACCGCCCCGCCTTCCAGGTGGGCCGGTTCGTCGGGCAGCTCCGCCTCCTCGTCGAAATTGATGAACACCGTCGACTGGTCCTTCAGTATCTTCGCCGCATAGGCCACGGCGTCGGCCGGCAGGATGGAACCGTCCGTCCACACCTCCAGCGTCAGCCTGTCGTAATCGGTCTGCTGCCCCACGCGTGCGTTCGACACCGTGAAATTCACCTTGCGGATCGGGGAGAAGATGGCGTCGATGGGGATCGTGCCGATCGGCGCGCCTTCCTCGAGGTTCCGTTCCGCGGGCACGTACCCTTTGCCCATCCGTACGGTCATTTCCATCTTCAGCGTCGCGTTCTCCGATAGCTCCGCGATATGG
The DNA here is from genome assembly GCA_016218975.1 of Deltaproteobacteria bacterium. Classification (NCBI taxonomy): domain Bacteria; kingdom Pseudomonadati; phylum Myxococcota; class Myxococcia; species Deltaproteobacteria bacterium. The sequence continues at coordinate 14,321 of JACRCO010000037.1, read as the reverse complement.
TGATCCTTGTTAAGGATCTCGATCATCGGATCGGGCTGTATGTCGGACCCCTTGACCCTCCTGGGTCCCTTGGCTTCCACGTACAGGTTCCGCGGCTCCGGGGAATGCATCCTCAGCCGGATCTCCTTGAGGTTGAGGACTATATCCGTGACGTCCTCCACTACCCCCACGATGGTGGAGAACTCGTGCTGCACCCCTTCGATCCGCACCGACGTGATCGCCGCCCCCTGGAGCGAGGACAGGAGGATCCTTCGAATCGAATTCCCCAATGTCGTACCGTAGCCCCTTTCGAGGGGCTCGGCCACGAATTTTCCGTAATCCGAGGTCGCCGAATCGGACTGGATCTCGATGCGCCTCGGCTTTATCAACTGCTTCCAATTTCGCTGGAACATGGTGCCCCCTTCTTCGCCCCGGAATGCTTACTTCGAGTAAAGTTCCACGATCAGCTGCTCCTGGATCGGCTCCTTGATGTCCGCGCGCGAAGGCAGCGTCTTGACCGACCCGCGATAGTTCTCCCGGTCCAGCTCGAGCCAGGGAGGAATCCCCTTGCGGACCACGGCCTCCAGCGCCTCGTTGAGCGTCGGGATCTTCCGGCTCTTTTCCCGGAGTTCCACGACATCACCGGTGCAAACGAGGAACGACGGGATGTTCACCTTGCGTCCGCCGACCTTGAAGTGCCCGTGCCGCACGAGCTGCCTGCTCTCCCTGCGCGTCTGCGCGAATCCCAGCTTGTAGACCACGCTGTCCAGCCGGCGCTCCAGAAGGATCAGCAGGTTGTCGCCCGTCTTCCCCTTCATCCTGTCGGCCTTTTCGAAGTAGTTCCGGAACTGCTTCTCCAGGAGCCCGTAAATGCGCTTGGCCTTCTGCTTCTCCCGGAGCTGTACCCCGTAATCGCTGTGCTTGGGACGCCGCTGCCCGTGCTGCCCGGGGGGATAACCCCGCCGCTTGATCGCGCACTTGTCCGTAAAGCAGCGGTCTCCCTTCAGGTAGAGTTCGATGCCCTCTCTCCGGCAGAGCCGGCATACCGCTTCGCGATACCTGGCCAAATCCCTTCCTCCTGTTCCTTATGTACGCCCTTTGTTCACACCCGGCGCCGCTTCGGCGGCCGGCACCCGTTGTGAGGAATCGGCGTCACGTCCCGGATATAATTGATCTTCAAGCCCGCGGCCTGCAGAGTGCGCAGCGCCGCTTCCCTGCCGGAGCCCGGCCCTTTTATATGCACGGACACGGTATTCAATCCGCATTCCATCGCCTTCTTCGCCACCTCCTCCGCCGCGACCGTGGCGGCGAACGGAGTGCTTTTCCTCGACCCCTTGAACCCCTTCGATCCCGAGCTGCACCACGCCAGGGTGTTCCCGTCCGGATCTGTTATCGTGATGATCGTGTTGTTGAAGGTCGCCTTTATGTGGGCCATGCCCACGGGGACGTTCTTCCGGACCTTCCGCTTTCCTTTCCTCTTCGGCGTTGCCATCCTTCCTCCGGTTTCCCGCCGTGCGGCGGGAAGGTTCTCTTCCTACTTCTTGGTGGGTTCCTTCTTCCTTGCGACCGCGCCCTTTCTCGGGCCCTTGCGCGTCCTTGCATTCGTGTGCGTGCGCTGCCCCCGCGCCGGAAGCCCTTTCCTGTGCCGCAGCCCCCTGTACGTGCCGAGATCCATCAGGCGCTTGATGTTCATGGAGACTTCCTTGCGCAAGTCTCCCTCGACGCGGTAGTTCGCGTCGATGACGTCCCGGATTCGAGCGACCTGATCCTCGGTGAGCGTATTGGTCCGGGTGTCCGCGGACACTCTCGCCTCCTCGAGGATCTTCATCGCCGTCGTCGGCCCGATGCCGTAAATGTAGGACAGCGCGGCCCCGATCTTCTTGTTCTTGGGGATATCCACTCCTGCTATTCGTGCCAAATGCCCCTCCTGGCCCTTTGCGTTCCGCGCCTTGCGCTATCAGCCCTGGCGCTGCTTGTGTTTCGGGTTTTCGCAGAGGATCCGGACGACGCCTTTTCTCCGGACCACCTTGCACTTCACGCACATTTTGCGCACCGACGGCCTGACTTTCATCGCGAAGCCCCTTTACTTCGATCTGTAAACGATCCGGCCGCGCGTCAGGTCGTACGGCGTCAGCTGCACCGTGACCCGGTCGCCCGGGAGGATCTTTATGAAATGCATCCTCATCTTGCCCGAAATGTGCGCGAGAACCCTCATCTTGTTGTCCAGTTCCACGCGAAACATGGCGTTGGGGAGGGGTTCGATGACCGTCCCCTCGACTTCGATGGCTTCTTCCTTCGCCATGTTCTCCTTTCTTTTCCTCCCCTTCGCTTCAGGGAATGCTGAGGATCCTGGCGCCTTCATCCGTCACGGCGACCATGTGCTCGAAGTGCGCCGACCTCTTGCGGTCCCTGGTGACCACCGTCCAGCCGTCCTGCATGACCTCTACCTGCCAGTCTCCCTCGTTTACCATCGGCTCGATCGCCAGGACCATGCCTGCCGACAGTTTCGGACCTGTACCGCGTACGCCGAAATTGGGAACCTGCGGCTCCTCATGCATGCTTTTGCCGATTCCGTGGCCGACGAAATCACGCACAACCGAGTACCCTGCGCCTTCCGCCGTTTCCTGCACGGCCGCCGAGATGTCGCCGAGCCGGTTTCCCGGTATCGACGCCTCGATACCCCTGGCCAGGGCGGCATCGGTCGCCCGCATCAAATTCAGGGAGGCTTCCGGCACGCCCCCTACGGCGTAGGTTTTTGCCGCATCGCCGTAGTACCCGTCCAGCACGACTCCGAAATCGATGCTTACGATATCCCCGTCCCTCAGTACTTTCTTCCGGGAAGGGATGCCGTGAACGACTTCCTCGTTGACCGACGTGCACAGGTTGGCGGGATATCCCAGGTATCCCTTGAACGCCCCCCTGACGCCATGCCGCGACACGTATTCCTCCGCGAATTCCTCGAGGGAGTACGTCGTGGCTCCCGGCAGGATCAACTGTTTCACTTCTTCAAAGAACCGGCCGACGATGGCGCCGGCACGCCTCATCGCCTCGATCTCCCGGGGCGACTTTATGATTATCATTCGTTACCGCAGAAGCTTCGCGATGTTCGCGTAGATATCTCCGATATCTCCCGTGGCCATTACGGAGCGGATCTTCCCGGTTCCCTGGTAATACGCCAGAAGCGGCTCGGTCATCTTCTTGTAGTTCACGAGCCTCGCCTTTATCGTCTCTTCCTTGTCGTCATCCCGCTGGATTAGGGACGTGCCGCACTTGTCGCACCTTCCGTCCGCCTTGGGCCTGTTGAACTTAACGTGGTACATCGCGCCGCACCCGGTGCACGTACGCCGCCCGCAGAGGCGTTCCATAAGTTCGTTTTCATCCACTTCGAGTGAAAGCACAACGCGAACTTCCTTTTTCAGGTCCTTCGTGACCCGGTCGAGGGCCTCCGCCTGGGGGATGGTCCGCGGAAATCCGTCGAGGATGAACCCTTTCGCGCAATCCGCCGCCTGAAGCCGGTCTTTTACTATGCCGATGACCACCTCGTCGGGAACCAGGCCGCCCGCGTCCATGAAGGTCTTCGCCTTTTTCCCCATCTCCGTCCCGTTTTTCACGGCTTCGCGCAGCATGTCTCCGGTTGAAATCTGAGGAACGGAGAAATCGACGGAGATTTTCTTCGCCTGCGTTCCTTTTCCGGCGCCGGGAGGCCCCAGCAGGATGATTCCCAACATAGGCCTTATGCCCTCCTCCCCTTGATTTGTCCCTTCTTGAGGAAACCTTCGTAATGGCGAGTGATGAGGTGCGATTCGATCTGCTGTACGGTGTCCATGGCTACGCCCACCACTATAAGGAGGCCCGTTCCGCCGAAGTAAAACGGGACGTTGAAGCGGGAAATCAGTATGCTCGGCAGTACGCAGATGACGGCGACGTACAGGGCGCCGCCCAGCGTGATGCGGGTCAGGATCCTGTCTATGTATTCCGCCGTCTTCTTTCCCGGCCGGATGCCCGGGACGAAGCCGCCGTACTTCTTCATGTTGTCCGCTACGTCGACCGGGTTGAAGGTTACCGCCGTGTAGAAATAGCAGAAGAAGATTATGAACGCGACGTAGAGGCCCTCGTATGCGAAGCTCCCCGGGGTCAGCGCATCGGAGATCCGCTTCGTAATCGGGTGCGCGATGAAGCTGGCCAGCGTCGCCGGGAACAGCAGTATCGACGAGGCGAAGATGGGAGGGATCACGCCTGCCGTGTTCACTTTGAGAGGGAGGTGCGTGCTCTGCCCGCCGTACACCCGGCGTCCCACGATACGGCGTGCGTACTGGACCGGTATCCTGCGATGGGCCCGCTCGAAGTAGATGATGACGCCGACCACTCCGACCATGAGGATAAGGATGAAGAGGCCGATGAAGAGCGACATTTCTCCCGTGCGGATCAGCGTCATCGTCCGGACCAGTCCGCTGGGGAATCGGGCCACGATGCCCGCGAAGATGATGAGGGAAATCCCGTTTCCGATCCCGCGTTCCGTGATCTGCTCCCCGAGCCACATGATGAACGCGGTGCCGGAGGTAAGCGTAAGGACCGTCAGCAGCCTGAACTCCCATCCGGGGTGGTACACGACGGAAGTGCCGCCCGTGCCGACGCTCTCGAGTCCTACGGCGATTCCCGTCCCCTGGATTAGGGAGAGAAGGACCGTTCCATAACGCGTGTACTGGGTTATCTTCCTGCGACCCAGCTCGCCTTCCTTCGACAATTTCTCCAACTGGGGGATCACGACGGTCAGGAGCTGCAGGATGATCGACGCGCTGATGTACGGCATGATGCCCAGAGTGAAGATGGAGAACCTGCTTAGCGCGCCCCCCGAAAACATGTCGATCAACCCGAAGAGCGTCCCGGCCTGGCTGGCGAAGATCGATGAAAGCGCCTGGTTGTCGATTCCCGGCGTGGGAATATACACGCCGATCCGGTACACGATCAGCAGCGCGCATGTAACGAGGATGCGCTTCTTGAGTTCCGGGACCTTCGTTATGTTCTGGAAGCCCGTCAGCAAGGGGAAGACACCTCGAGCGTCCCGCCGGCGGCGGCGATCTTCTCGCGCGCTGCGCGGCTGGCGCGGTCTACCTTGACCGTCAACGGACGGTCAAGCTCTCCATCGGCAAGCAGCTTCACTCCGTCAAGGGCTTTCTTGACGAGGCCGGCCGCCATGAGCGACGCAAGATCGACCACCGACCCGGCTTCGAACCGGTTAAGGTCCTTCACGTGGACGATCGTGTATTCCTTCCGGAAAAGATTGGTGAACCCCCGTTTCGGAAGGCGCCGCTGCAACGGCATCTGCCCGCCTTCGTATCCCGGCGGCGTTCCGCCCCCGCTGCGGGCGCGCAGTCCCTTGTGGCCGCGGCCGGACGTTTTCCCGAGGCCGGAACCCTGCCCGCGGCCGACCCTTTTCTTCGCGCTCCTGGCCCCCTTGGCGGGCCTCAGATCGGAAAGTTTCATTTGGATTCTCCCGCCTCCTCCACACGGAGAAGGAACTTGACCTTTTCCACCATCCCACGGATCTCGGGGGTGTCCTTCAGGATCACGGACCGGTTGAGGCGGGTGAGCCCCATCCCTTCCACAACACGCCGGTGAGACTCGCGCCTGCCGCTCAATCCCTTCGCCAGCGTGATCTTCAGCATTCCGCTCATGCCGACGCCTCTTCTTCCTTCGGCCCGCGCACGCCTGCGATCTGTTCCGAGGTCCTAAGCTGCGCCAGGCCTTCGATGGTTGCTTTCACCAGGTTGTGGGGGTTGTTGCTGCCCAGCGACTTGGTGAGGATGTTCGAAATGCCCGCGGACTCGACGACGGCCCGAACCCCGCCTCCGGCGATGACCCCGGTCCCGGGGGAGGCCGGCCGGATCACGACGCGGCTCGCGCCGAATTCCCCGATGACTTCGTACGGGATCGTGCCGTTCACAAGGGGGACCTCGACGAGCGTCCGCTTCGCGTTCTGCACCGCTTTCCGTATGGCGTCGGGCACTTCGTTCGCTTTCCCGAGCCCCGTGCCTACGTGCCCGTTGCCGTCTCCCACGACGACGACGGCGCTGAACGAGAACCGCCGTCCGCCCTTGACGACCTTGGCCACGCGGCTTATGTGCACCACCCGGTCTTTCAGGTCCAGTCCTTCCGGATTCACTCTCTTCAAACGACCCTCCCTGTATCCCGCCGTTTCAAAGCGTCAGAATTCCAGCCCCGACTCCCGCGCTCCGTCCGCAAGGGCCTTGATCCGCCCGTGGTAGAGGAACCCGTTGCGGTCGAAAACCACCTTCCGGATGTTCAGTTCGACGGCCTTCCTGCCGAGCAGCTCGCCCACCTTCTTCGCCGCTTCGCTTTTCTTGAGCCCCGCGATCTCTCCGCGGATTTCCGGGCTCTGGGTGGATGCCGCAAGCACCGTCGACCCCGTGGCGTCCACCACGAGCTGGGCATAGATGTGCTTTGCGCTGCGGAAAACCGACAATCGCGGACGCTGCTCGGTCCCGAAGATCCTCTTCCGGACTCTCGATTTCCGGTTCTGCCGTGCGACTTCGCGAGCATTGGTCTGGCTCATGGCTATTGTTGCTCCGTCCCCTGTATTCCGTTCATGGCTTCCGTCCGCTTACTTGCCCGCCGCCTTGCCGACCTTCTTGACGAGCCGTTCGCCCCGGTACCTGACGCCCTTCAGCTTGTAGGCGTCCGGCCTGCGGAGGGAGCGTATACGGGCCGCGGTCTCCCCGACCAGTTCCTTGTCTATCCCGCCGATCTTTACCACCGTGTTGGCTTCCACCTCGGCGCTGATCCCGTCGGGCAGCGCGAACACGACCGGGTGGGAGTACCCGAGCGCGAGCTGCAGCGAGCCCTTCTTCGCCTCGGCCTTATAGCCGACGCCGACGATCTCCAGGGTTTTCGTGAATCCGTCCGTCACGCCCTTGACCATGTTGGCCAGGATCGTGCGGTACATCCCGTACAGGTTCCCGCTGCCCGCCGATGCGACGGACACCACGGCCTTGTCCCCCGATACGTTCACGACGACCTGGGAAGGGACCGGCCTCGAGAGCTTCCCTTTTTTCCCGGATACCGTCAGGTTGCCGTTATCGACCTGAACGGTTACGCCGGACGGTATGACCACTGGCACCTTGCCGATTCTTGACATCTCATTCCTCCAAGAGAGAAACCCGGCGATCGCCTACCAGATTTTGCAGAGCAGTTCCCCGCCGATCGTGAACTTCCGGGCCTTTTCCCCGGTCATCACCCCTCTCGACGTGGAAACGATGGCGATGCCGAAACCGTTCTTCACCACCGGAATTTCGTCCTTTCCGACGTAAACCCTGCGCCCGGGCCTGCTGACCCGCCGCATCCCCTTGATCGCGTATCCCGCTTCCGGCACGTTCTTCAGGAAGATCTTGAGCGAGGGCTGGTTCTTTTCCGCGACCACCCGGAAATTCCTGATGAACCCCTCCTCTTTCAGGATGCGTGCGATGTTCTCGATCACACGCGTGGAGGGCAATTCCAACTGGTCGAACCGGCCCATCTGGGCATTCCGGATTCGGGCAAGCAGGTTCGAGACATGATCGTTGACGGGCATATTTTCCTCCTACCAGCTTGCCTTGACCACGCCGGGAAGCTCTCCCTTGAGCGCCAGTTCCCGGAGGCAGATCCGGCAAAGCCTGAACCTCCGGTAGAACGCCCTCGGCCTTCCGCAGCGCGGGCAACGGTTATATTTCCGGACCCCGAATTTCGGTTCCCGTTTCGACTTGGCGATGATCGACTTCTTTGCCAACTCCTGCCCTCCTCTTATGCCCGGAACGGCATGCCGAGGAGGCGAAGAAGTTCAAGCCCCTCCTCGTCAGTGCGGGCTGTGGTTACAATCGTAATGTTCATGCCTTTTATTTTGTCTATTTTATCGTAGTTTATTTCCGGGAATATGATCTGTTCCTTGATGCCGAGGGTATAGTTCCCACGCCCGTCGAAACCCTTTGGCGAAACCCCCTTGAAGTCGCGCACGCGGGGGAGGGCGATTGCCAACAGCTTGTCGAGAAAGAAGTACATCTGGTCCCGTCGCAAGGTTACCTTCACTCCGATCGGGACCCCCGCCCGAAGTTTGAAGTTCGAAATGCTTTTCCGCGCCTTCGTGATGACCGGCTTCTGGCCGGTGATTACACCGATCTCGTCCATGGCCGAATCGAGGATCTTCACGTTTTCGATCGCTTCACCCAACCCCATGTTGACCACGACCATGGAAAGCTTCGGAACCTGCATCGCGTTCGCGTACCGGAACTTTTCCTTAAGCTTTGGAACGACGTCCGTCTTGTAATGATCCTGAAGCCTTGGCATATCCGAACACCCCCGTCCGCCGGTCCGGCGGCGGCTCGCTATTTTTTCTTTTCCTCGATGATGTCGCCGCACCGTTTGCATGTACGGTGCTTCTCTCCTGACCCGTCTATCTTCATGGCGATGCGCGTCGGCTTGTTGCATTTCCCGCACATGACAAGAACGTTGGAAAAGGCCAGGGGAGCCTCCTTCTCTATGATCCCGCCCTGCGGATTCGTCTTCCCGGGCTTAACGTGGCGCTTCACCATGTTCAGCTTCTCGACGAGGATGCGGCTCTTTTCCCGGTCGACTTTCAGGACACGGCCTACCTTGCCCTTCTCCCTGCCGGACATTATCTTCACGATGTCGTTCTTCCGGATATGCAGCGTTCCCTCGGCCATCGCTTCCTCTCCCCCCCGCCTCACAGCACTTCGGGCGCCAGGGATATGATCTTCATGAATTTCTTCGCCCGGAGCTCGCGCGCCACCGGCCCGAATATACGGGTGCCGATCGGCTCCATCTGCGGATTGATAAGAACCGCCGAGTTCTGGTCGAACCGCAGGTAGCTGCCGTCCTGCCGCCCCACCTCTTTCGTGGTCCTTACGACCACGGCCTTGTAGACGTCCCCCTTCTTCACCTTCCCGTGGGGTATGGCTTCCTTGACGCTGACCACGATGATGTCGCCGACCCCGGCGTATCTGCGCTTGCTGCCTCCCAGGACCTTGATGCAACAGAGACGCTTTGCCCCGGAGTTGTCGGCGGCGTCCAGCATGGTTTGCATTTGGATCATGGCGCCTGCTCTCCCGCTTTCGTGATTACCGGACCACCGGCCGTTCGATCAGCCGCTTCACTTTCCAGCACTTTTCCTTGCTTACAGGGCGGGTCTCCACGATCTCCACCCTGTCGCCCACGCGGTATTCGTTCGTCTCGTCGTGCGCCTTGTAGGTTGTGCGGCGCTTGACGTATTTCTTGTAGACGGGATGCGGGACCAGACGTTCCACGCGGACGACCACCGTCTTGTCCATCCGGTCGCTCACCACCGTTCCGACCTTGTTCTTCCTTATCCCGCGCTTCTTCATCGAAGTCTCCGAAGCCATCTTATTGTGCCTTTCCTTCAGATTTCAGCCCAAGATACGTGATGACGCGAGCCAGGTCCTTCCTGCGGTTGCGTATAAGCATCCGGTTGTCGAGGGCGGATGCCGCCCGCTTCATCTTCAGCCGGAAGATCTCGTCCCGAAGCTCCTTTTCCTTCTGCTTCAGTTCCTCCGCGGCAAGCTCCTTCAGATCTTTGCGCTTCATCGGTTTCTACCCCTCCCTCGAGAGGAACTTCGTCTGTATCGGCAGCTTGTGCGCGGCCAGGCGGAACGCCTCGCGGGCAGTCGCCTCGTCGACACCTTCGATCTCGTACAGGACAAGTCCCGGACGCACGACGCAGACCCATTCTTCCGGGGCGCCCTTCCCCTTTCCCATTCGCGTTTCCGCCGGCTTCTTCGTTATCGGCTTGTCGGGAAAGAGCCGGATCCATATCTTGCCGCCCCGCTTGATGAACCGGGTCATTGCGACGCGGGCGGCCTCGATCTGCCTGGAGGTGATCCACCCGGCGTCGGTGGCCTTCACGCCGTAATCGCCGAAATTGAGCGTGTTACCCGCCTGCGCGTTCCCCCGCCTCCGCCCCTTCTGCGTCTTGCGGAACTTTACCCTCTTCGGTGCCAGCATCGGACTTTCACTCCCCTATTCGGTTTTCGGAGCCTGTGCGGCGGACGGCAGGACTTCTCCGCGGTAGATCCATACCTTCACGCCGATCGTTCCATAGGTGGTCCGTGCCTGCGCAAATCCGTAATCTATGTCGGCCCGAAGCGTGTGCAGTGGGACCCGGCCTTCCCGGTACCACTCGGTGCGCGCCATTTCCGCGCCGCCCAAACGTCCCGCGACCTGGATCTTTATCCCTTTCGCGCCGAGCTTCATCGAGGAGAGGACGGTCTTCTTCATCGCCCGCCGGAAGGCGACACGCCGCTCGAGCTGCATCGCCACGTTCTCCGCGGTAAGCTGAGCGTCGGTTTCCGGCCTGCGGATTTCCTGGATCGTTATCGACACCTCGCGGTCCGTGAACTTCTGGAGGTCCTTACGCAGGTTCTCGATTTCCGCCCCCTTCTTGCCGATGACGATCCCGGGTCTGGCGGTCGAAATAACTACGTGCACCCGGTTCGACTTCCTTTCGATTTCGACGGAGGACACTCCCGCATGGATCAGCCGGTTCTTGACGAAGGTCCGGATCTTGAGGTCTTCCTGCAGGTAGTTGGAGTATTCCTTTTCCGAATACCAGCGGGACCTCCAGGTCTTTATGATCCCCAGCCGCAGTCCGTACGGATGTGTCTTCTGTCCCAAAACCGCCTCCTTGGCTTCGTCCGTTTACTTCTCGTCCACGACGATCGTTATATGGCTCGTTCTCCTGCGGTACTTGTGCGCGCGCCCCATCGGCGCGGGGCGGAACCGCTTCTGGGAGGCCCCGAGATCGACGTACGCCTGTTTCACGTAAAGCGTGTCGAGGTCGATGACGCCTGTCTGCCCGGCGTTCGCCACCGCGGAATCGAGGACCTTCTTCACCAACGACGCCGATGCCTTTTTGGCGAGGTTCAACACCGTCTTCGCCTCGGTGAGCCGCTTGCCGCGGATCAAATCAACCACAAGCCGCGCCTTCCTTGGTGACACGCGGACAAATCTCGCCGTCGCCCTGGCTTCCATCGCATCCTCTCCTTGGTCGCCCTACTTCTTGACCTTCGCCTTCCGGTCTCCGGAATGGCTGTGGAACGTCCTCGTGGGGGAAAACTCGCCGAGCTTGTGCCCCACCATGTTCTCGGTCACGAACACCGGCATGAACTTCCGCCCGTTGTGCACGGCGAAGGTGTAACCGACCATGTCCGGGATTACGGTCGACCGCCTCGACCAGGTCTTGATGACCTTTTTCTCTCCGGTTTCGATGGCCCGGCGCACCTTGCGCATCAGGCTTTCCTCCACATACGGCCCCTTCTTGACGGATCGCGCCACTTTATTCTCGCCCCTTCTCCGTTATTTCCTGCGCTTGACGATGTATCGATCCGAAGACGGATTGCTGCGCGTCTTGTAACCTTTTGTCGGTCTTCCCCACGGCGTGCAGGGATGCCGTCCACCGGATGCTTTCCCTTCGCCGCCCCCCATGGGATGGTCCACGGGATTCATCGCCACTCCCCGCACGATCGGCCGGCGGCCCAGCCAGCGATTCCTCCCCGCCTTGCCGATGGAAACCTGCTCATGGTCCAGGTTCCCGACCTGCCCGATAGTCGCCATGCAGTCCATGAAGACCAGCCGCACTTCGCCGGAGGCGAGCCGCAGGTGTGCGTAGGCCCCTTCCTTGGCGAGGATCTGAACAACGGTTCCCGCGGACCTGGCGAGCTGGCCGCCCTTGCCGACCTTCAGCTCCACGTTGTGCACCAACGTGCCTACCGGGATGTTTCGGATCGGGAGGGCGTTCCCGGGCTTGATGTCGGCCTCGGCTCCGGCGACCACCGTGTCGCCCACGGAAAGCCCGACCGGCCAGAGGATATATCGCTTCTCCCCGTCCACGTAATGGAGAAGAGCGATCCGCGCCGAGCGGTTCGGGTCGTACTCGATCGCGGCGACCTTCGCGGGAATGCCCTTCTTGTCCCGGCGGAAATCGACGATCCGGTACTTCTTCTTATGGCCGCCTCCCCGGTGCCAGACGGTGATCTCTCCCAGGTTATTCCGCCCGCCGGTGCGCCGCTTCTTCTCGACAAGCCCCTTCTCCGGCTTCTTGTCCGTCAGTTCCTCATTCGTGAGGACCGTCATGGCCCGCACGCCGGGAGAGGTAGGCTTGAATTTCCTGATACCCATGACGATTCGCTCCTTCCCTTGCGGTCCCTTACACGCCTTCGAAGAACTCGATCTTGTCGCCCGCCTTCAGGGTGACGATCGCCTTCTTCCACCCGGGACGCAGGCCGACGGTCCGGCCGCGGCGTTTCACCTTGCCGGAAACGTTCATCGTCCGCACTTCCTCTACTTTCACCTTGAACAGTTTCTCGACGGCTTCCTGGATCTGCTTCTTCTTCGCGCGCCGGTCGACCTCGAAAGAAACCGCGTTCGCCGTCCCCTTCATGTGCGTGGCCTTTTCCGTGATCAGCGGCCGCTTCAGGATATCGGAGGGATTCATTATCCGAGCACCTCCGCGATCCTGTCCAGCGCCGGCCGGGTGAGGACCAGCTGGTCGTACGAAAGGATGTCGTATACGTTGATGGCGGAGGCCGGCAATGCCTTGAAGGACCGCAGGTTGCGGATTCCCAGGGACAGGTTTTCCGAAGGCCCGTCGACCACGAGCAGCGCTTCCGAAAGGCCAAGGGCGGTCGCAACTTTAAGGAACTCTTTCGTCCTCGGTGCGGGCAGCTCCAGGTCGTCCACCAGGAACAGCTTGTTCTCCTTCGCCTTCGCGCTCAGCGCGGATCGCAGCGCAGCCTTCATCGCCTTGCGGTTCACCTTTATGTCATAGCTCCTCGGATGAGGCCCGAACACCGTGCCCCCGCCGCGCAGGAGCGGAGAGCGGGTGCTTCCCATGCGGGCCCGGCCGGTCCCCTTCTGTCTGAACGGCTTCTTCCCTCCGCCGGAGACATAGGTCCGCGTCTTGGTGGACGCCGTTCCCGAACGACGCGCCGCGAGCTGCGCTACCACGGCATGGTGCAGGAGGTGCGTCTTGACCTCGGCCCCGAACACCGACTCCGGCAGCTCGACCGTCTCCTTGACCCGCCGTTCCTTGTCGACCAGTTCCATCATCGCCATTGCAAGCTCCTCACGAAACCGCGGAATCGACCTTCTTCACCGCATGCCGCACGAAAACCAGGCTGTTTTTCGCCCCGGGAACCGCGCCGCGCACCAGGAGGAGGTTCTTCTCCGGCTGGACTCCGACTACCTTCAGGTTAAGGACGGTCACCTTCTCGTTGCCGTAGTGGCCGGCCATCTTCATGTTCTTGATGACCCGCGAAGGCCACGCCGAAGCGCCGATCGAGCCCGGCGCCCTGTGGAACATGGAGCCGTGGGTCGCGCGTCCGCCGCGGAAATTCCACCGCTTGATCAGCCCCGTGAACCCGCGCCCCTTGCTCTGCCCGGTCACGTCGACGAAGTCCCCTTCACGGAAGATGTCGACGTGGATCTCCTGACCCGCGTCCAGGGGGGACTCCGCGGGAATCCGGACTTCCTTCAGCGTCCCGAACGCCCCCTTGCCCGCCTTTCGGAAATGCCCGACCATCGGCTGGCCGACCCGCTGGGCCTTCTTCGGACCGAACCCGATCTGGACGGCGTCGTATCCGTCGCCGCGTGAAGTCTTCCTCTGGACCACCGTGCAGGGGCCCGCCTCGATCACCGTAACCGGGATCACCTTCCCGTCGGCGTCGAACACCTGGGTCATCCCCAATTTCTTTCCTAATATTCCGGTTTTCATGGCTCTCACCTACGCCGTTTCGTTCATTGGATTCCGGATTCAAGCCCTTCGAAACTTTTAGAGCTTTATCTCCACTTCAACGCCGGCCGGCAGATCCAGCTTCATAAGCGCGTCTATCGTCGCCGCAGGCGGCTCGTGGATGTCCAGCAGCCGCTTGTGCGTGCGGATCTCGAACTGCTCGCGGCTCTTTTTGTCGACGTGCGGCGAACGGTTCACGGTGAAACGCTCTATTTTCGTAGGCAGAGGGATCGGACCCGCCACCTTGGCTCCCGTCTGTTTCGCCTTCTCGACGATTTCTCCCGTCGCCTTGTCCAGGAGTTTGCAGTCGAAGGCTTTCAGCCGGATCCGGATCTTTTGATGCTCGATAGCCACGGGTTCTCCCCCTTCCTGATCTTCCGAGTACTGCCTACTCTATGATTTCCGCGACGACCCCGGCGCCCACCGTCCGGCCGCCTTCACGGATCGCGAACCGCAATTCCTTCTCCATCGCCACGGGAACGATCAGCTCGATGGTCATCGATACGTTGTCCCCGGGCATGACCATCTC